>DATIEU010000056.1:0-6772 GCA_035455565.1 Steroidobacteraceae bacterium
CGGGAGGCACGATGTGCGAGCGTAAGCAGTCATTGGTCGAGAGGATCATAAGCCTGATCGGCCGGGGCTCGGTTCCGGTCGACGGCGGGTATTGGGTCGATTCGCAGGTGCCTCGCCTCACGGCGGTTCCGCGCGCGGAGCGCGGCCGCATCCCGGCGCTCAGTGCGCAGCCGCTCACCCGGCAACACTGCGTCTAGCCGCGCCGGGAGTTGTGATGAGCCTCGACACCGCCACGATCGAACGCCTGCCGCACGTCAAGGCAGCGCTCAATTTCATTGTGCCGTCCGCGCAGAAGCCGCTGAGCTACGAGTACGATCCGCCGAGCGGCGTGCCGCGCACGACGGCTACGTACGAGGCGCGCACCGTGCCCATTCACAATATGCGGCCGATCGCTGCTGGATTCTCGCTCGAGCGCGAGGGCGTGCAGCTGATACACGCACCCACGCAGGTCGAGGATTTCTACGACGAGCGGCAGATCCGCCGATTTTATTATCCCGAGGCCGAGCGGCTCGTTCGCGAGCTCACCGGCGCGAGCCGCGTGGTGATCTTCGACGTCACGATCCGGCAGCGCATTCCCGGCGTCTCCGACCGCAGCACGGGGTGGCCACGACAGCCGGTGCCGCGAGTCCACGTCGACTACACCGTGAAGTCAGGACCGCAGCGCGTACGCGATCTCCTGGGCGACGAGGCCGATGAGCTCTTGCGCCGCCGCTTCTCCGTGGTCAACGTGTGGCGGCCGATTCGCGGGCCGCTGCAGGACTCGCCGCTTGCGGTGAGCGATGCCAAGAGCGTGCGGTTCGATGACCTCGTGGCGACGGATCTCCTGTACACGAACCGGACCGGCGAAATCTACATGGTCAAGTTCAATGCGGAGCAGCGCTGGTTCTACGCTCCGCAGATGGGCAGCGAGGAAGTGCTCGCGTTCAAGTGCTTCGATTCCGCCGAGGACGGACGCGCGCGCTTTGCGCCGCACGCCGCGTTCGAGGATCCGACCACCCCATTGGATGCCTGGCCGCGCGAGAGCATCGAGCTCAGAACACTGGCGTTTCATGCCGACTGAGCGCAGCGCCGCCGCGGACGGCGGAACAGGCATTGACGGCTGCGGCCTAACCGTGCTCGTCTAGGGTCTCACCGAGCCAACCGGCATGCAGCTTCCGCCCTTCCTTCTCGATCAATGGCTGAGCGCGCACGAGTTCGCGACGCCGCCGATCCGCTACAACCTCGCTTCGAGCACCGGTCCCACCTGGACACTGGGCGAGCTCCTCGATCTCACGTGTGGCTCGGTCCGCAAGGATCTCGAGGCCACGCCGGTGTCGTATGGCCCGCCCAACGGGACACTCGCGCTGCGCCAGCGGATCGCTGAGTTGCACGACGTAGACCCGGATTGGGTGGTTGTCACAACCGGTGCCTCGGAAGCGTTGTCAGCTGTCTTCTGCTTGCTGGCCGAGCGCAATGCCAACGTCGTGGTTTCGAGACCGGGGTTCTCGGCGATCCCCGTCATGACGCAAGCGTGGGGCCTCGGCGTGCGCAGCTACGAGCTCGAGCGTGGCAAGGGTTTCGAGCAGTCCGCCGAGCGCATCCTGGGCGCGGTCGATGAGCGCACGCGCCTCGTCGTCGTCAATTCGCCGCACAATCCGACCGGCGCGGTGATGCCGCCGCTCGAGGTGGCGAAACTCGCGGAAGCGCTCGCGAGCCGTAACATTCCGTTGCTGGTCGACGAGGTCTATCACCCGCTCTACTTCGGCGCGACCGCGCCGAGTGCCGCGCGGCTGCGTAACACCATCGTGGTCGGTGACATGTCGAAGGCGTTGTCCCTGAGTGGCTTGCGCGTCGGCTGGCTGATCGACCGGGATGCCGCGCGCCGCGAGCACCTCATCGACCTGCGCAGCTACTTCACCATCTCGGGCTCGCCGATCACCGAGGCCATCGCCGCGGTTGCGTTGACCGCAAGGCACGCGATCTTGGAACGCCTGCAGTCCGTCACGAATGCCAACCTGGCGCTGCTGGATGAGTTCATGCATTCACAGCGCGAAGAGATTGGTTGGGTTCGCCCTGCCGGGGGCACGGTGGCCTTCCCGTGGTGGCGCGATGGACGCGACTCGCGTCCCTTCTGCGAAGCCCTCGCCAAGGCGGGTGTGCTGATGGCTCCGGGTGATTGCTTCGACGCGCCCGCGCACTTCCGGGTCGGCTTCGGTGCCCAGGCCGAGCGCTTCCGCGCGGCGTTGGGGATCGCCTCACGCGTGTTCGCCGACGCGCGCGCGGCCTAGCTCCTTCAGAACCTCGAACACTTCGACCGGCTGCTTGCGGCCCTTCACGGGAAGCGTCGCAGAGCGGCCGAGCACGAACGTCTCCCCCAGGCGGTCGGCGATCTCGCGCGATACGAGCACCGTCGCCTGCACGTCCTTGGTGAGTGTTTCAACGCGATTCGCCAGGTTCACCGGATCGCCCACGACGCCATATTCGACGCGCCGATCGGGTCCGATCAGGCCCGCCACCACGGTGCCGGTATGGATTCCGACGCCGATCTCGAGCGGCGGCGCACCTTGCATGCGCCACTGCTCGTTGAGGCGCGCGAGCCGCTCAACGATTCCGAGCGCCGCGCGGACCGCGCGCTCGGCGTGGTCCGCGTAAGTTTGCGGTGCGCCGAAGAGCGCCATCACGCCATCGCCGACGAACTGCTTGACCAGGCCGCCCTCGGCTTCAACCGCCAGGACCACCTCCGTGAAGAACTCATTCAAGAGCTTGAGGAGTGCGGCGGGATCGAGCCGTTCGCTCAGGCTGGTGAAGCCGCGGATGTCCTGGAACAGGATGCTCACCTCACGCCGCTCGCCTTCGAGCGGGACGCGTCCGCTCAACACCGCTTCGGCAACGTCATGCGAGACGAAGCGGCCAAAGGTGTCCTTGATACGCTCGCGCTCCTCGAGACCGCCGACCATCTCGTTGAAGGAGGTGGCGAGGAAGCCGATCTCGTCCTCGCGTTCGATGGGTGAGCGGAAGCGGAGGTTGCCTTTGAGCACCTCGCGCATGCCGGCGACCAGGTGTTGCACGGGGGAGGTGATGCCGCGTGCCAGTCCAATGCCGATCAGGAGCGCGGCCAGCAGCGCTGCGGTGCCGGTCGCGGCGATGCGCCGTTGCAAGGCTTGCAGTGGCGCGAGCGCGCGATCGTAGTTGCCTTGTACCAGCGAATAGAGCGGGCGCATGAGTCGCGCGTCGATCGGGAGCAACAGGGACAGGTAGCGATCGCTCCCCACCTTGACCAGCGAGGTGTTCTGCGCGGCGCGCGAGCCGTGGAGCGCCGCAATCGTGGCGGCGGCCGGCACGAATTCGTCTCGCGCATCCTCGGGCCACGAGGTCGCATACACCCGCTCGTCGGTGAGGAACGAGATATGCGAGCCGGTGTCGTGCTGCAGGCGCTTGGCCAATGCGTCGTCCACCGCCTGGCCGAGAAGCAAATACGCGATCACGTCCGGACCAAACACCGGCACGGCCACGAGTTGCATCAACTCGCCGTCGATCTCACCGATCGCCGTCGCTGCTTCCTGCGTATCGATGGACTCGCGCAGGGGCGACAGGCTGGCGAGCGACTGACCCGCGCGGGACTTGTCCGGCGAGAGCGCCAGCAGCGTACCCACTTCGTCCGTGATCCACAGAAGATCCACGCCGATGCGTCCGCGGTAGCTCATTGCCGCCGAGGTGAGCGTGCCGGCCTCGTACGTGCTGGGATCGAAACGGGTCGCGAGCACACGCTTGAGCGCGAAATCGCTCGCCAGCAGGACGGAGTTGGATGCGAGCCGGGCCGCACGCTCCGCCATCAGGCCATCGAAAACCTGCCCCGTGGTCGCGAGCTCTCGATTGAGCGTGCGCGCAGCATCGCGGCTCACGAACCATTGCGCGAAGCCGAGGGTTGCGAACAGCACCGCCAGCACCACGGCGGAAAATGCCAGGAAAATCTTGGTGTGCAGCGGACTGCGTGCCCACCACTTCATGGTTCTTTTCGCGCGCCGCTGACGGCCGGTCGGCCGCTTGCGGCGTCGAGAGGCAGCGTGAAATTCACTTCGAGCAAACCGTCGCCGAGCTCGACCCGCTGCGTCGTGTCGTCGAGCTTGCCACGATGCTGGGCGTGCCAGGCCGCCAGTGCGTGTGAGCCCCCCGGGACGCCGGAAAGCGTGAAACGACCCTCGGCGTCCGTGACTGCGTAATGCGCATTCGGCAGGACCAGGATGATCCCGGACATCCAGTCATGGATGTTGCATCCCACCTTGACCACACCGACCTTGTCGAAGAGCACGGGCGGCGCGTCCTCGCCCTTGTAGAGCGGCAGCTCGAACGTCTTGGTGCGCGAAAACGAGTAAACGTGATGATGGATCTGATCGCGATTGGGGAAGTGCACACGGGTGCCGACAACGACCGGCAGGACGCCCGGCACGAAAGTCTTGTTGATCTGATCCATCTCCGCGCTGGCTCCGCTCGCTGCGGTGGCGGAACCCGGGTCATTCAGGAACACGACTGCCTGCGGGACGCCCTGGCCCTCCGCATTCACGACTCGCCCTGAAATCGAGCTCGCGGCCTGCGCGACGGTCGTGCCGACCGCCAGGGCGAGGATCGCGAGTAAGAGTATGAGTCGATGCACGCGAAGCTCGTGTTCAGTAGCGGAAGCGGTAGCTCAACTGCCAGCCATCCTGCGGCGGATCGGGCGGCACACGTGACGGGCGATGACTATCGAGCCAGACGTACTCAAAGCCGAAGCGATGACGCAGGCCGAGCTCGACGAAGTACGCCGCGGTGATGGCGTCACCGCGTTCGGCCGTCGGGTTGCCCTGGTCGTCATCCTCCACGCGAAATTCATCGTAACGGACGCTGAAACGATGTCCGCGGCGATGATGAGACAGCAGCGCGTAGAAAGCACGCATCGAGCTGTCGTTGGTGCGGTCGCCGATGCGCGCCTCGCCAGTCAGATACTGGACGATGAGGTCGATGCGGGGATGGGGATGCAGAACCGCGCCGACGGTGCCGAAATGCGTATTCCAGACGCCCGCCGTGTCCTGGTCGCCGTTATTGTCGAAGTAACCGACGCGCAGCGTCGCGCGCTCGCCGGCGTCGCCGATGGTGAGCCACGTGTAAGCTGCGGGCCGATCGTCGCGTTCGTCGAAGATCTCGGTGCGCTCGCCGTTCGGCAGCGGCAGGTCGCCGTTGACTCCGGTGAGGCCATCGCCCAGCACCCAACCGCGCAGCGCCAATACCCTCGCGAGCTGATCCGGTCCGAAGCCGGCACCGATGATCGCGCCAAGTTTCAAGCCGCCCTTGGTGAGGTGCCACCATTCGGCTTCGAGAGCGGCAACGCTGATCTCTTCCCACAACCAGCTGTTGAGCGCGGAGGCCGAGATCGTGTACTCCGGCGCCCACGCGGGCCCGACGTGTTCGAGAGAGAAGGGGATGCCCATCACGCCCGCCTGCAGTCCGAAGCCATTCTCGGCGCCCCATTCCTTGCGCAGGACTGCTTCAGTCACCCACGGGTCCCAGTCGCCCGCGATGTCGGGTTGCACGTTGACCTGCAGTTGCGCGCGGATGCCCGCGGGCAGGGCCGCGCCGACCTCGATCACGAGCTGTGACATCACGCCACGTGTGACGCGCTCGAAGCCGGACTCGGTGAAGTCACCGCCATAACGCGTCTTGCCCGGCCCCAGGTCGGTCCAGCTGGGGGCCGCGCCGCCGCGGACGACGCGCACATCCATGACGCCGCGCAACCAGACGCGCTGCTCGTCTTCGACGTCGTACTGCGCCCAGGCGCGGATGGGAAGCGCGCAGCACAAGAGCAGCAGCAATGCGTAGCCGGCACTGACGGATGGCATGAATACGCGCGCCTGGGGAGATTCGCCCCATTGTAGGCGCGTGGCCCGCGACTGCCACCGGCTTACCGGCCGGTCATGAGATGGCTTTGGTCAGGTGACAGGGCCCGCCAAGGCGGACCCGCGACATGCGCCGCTGTGTCGTGCGGTTGACAGTCCGCCACGGCCGCAATCGCCATCATGAGCCCCGACTCGAGGCTCAACCCGACAACCGATTTTCAGGAGACTCACATGACCAGGCAGTACACCGCTTCTTCTCCCTTCCGCATCGCGTTCGAGCGTGCCTTCGCGACGCTCGCTTTCACCGCGATGGTGGCGCTTACGATCGGCGGCACGATCGCCATGTGCTTCTCGGCCGGCACGCCGTTTATCGCCTGATAAGGGCAAGGAACGACCCATGGACAAGACGACGCAGAGCAAGGCGATCGATTGGGTGAGCCGAGACTATTGCTACGTTGGATCCGACCCTGCGTACGAGCGTGTCATGGTCGCCCTGCAGCGCTGGCTGCAGGGGATGGAGCAGGTCCTGCAAGAGCGCGCCACCCGGCAGCCTCGCTGATCCACCCCTAAGGGAGTCCGGCTGGCGTGAAAAGACGAGAAGGCGGCTACCCCAGCCGCCTTCTCGCTCCCCGGGAGCCTAGCTTTGACTCGCTGGTGTGAGCTTGGATGCCAGCTCCGGTTGCCTCGGCAGGCGACGCTGCGATGCACCTGTTGCAGCAGGTTCGAGCAGCAACAGCCCCGCCGCCGTATTGGAAATCGGGATGTGATAGTTGCCATGGAGCTTGCGCGCAGGCTCGGGCAACGTGCCGCGCGCTGCGATCCACATCAGGATCTCTACGCCCTGCGTGCCTGCCTGCTCGACCAGCTCACGATTGCTCCACGTGGTCAGCGCCGCCGGGCAATCGACCAGCTTCTCCATGCACATG
>DATIEU010000057.1:0-2519 GCA_035455565.1 Steroidobacteraceae bacterium
CACGTAACCGGCGGTGACGAAAGCGGTGAGCAAGGCCCCGACGACGATGATCACCGCCCATTCCCGCGGGCGGAAGAAGCGGACCGCCCGGTTGTGGGCGACGCGCTCGATATGTCTGGAGGCCGGCAGCTCTTGAAATACCAGCAAGGCCGTCGGATGAATGACGAGCTCGAGCCACACGATGTGAACCGGCAAATACAGGAGCGCATAGCCGGCAAGCGGAATCACGGCCGCGGTAATCACCAGCGGAATGTGGATCAACAGCAGGTACTGGAAGGCGAGCTTGAGGTTGGCGAAGAGCTGGCGTCCCTCGGCGATCGCGCGCACGATGCTGCGGAAATTGTCATCGAGCAGCACGATCGCCGCCACCTCGCGGGCGCTGCGCGTGCCGCGCTCGCCCATGGCGATACCGATGTCGGCCGCCTGCAGCGCCGGCACGTCATTGACCCCGTCCCCGGTGAGCGCCACTGTTTCGCCGACGGATTGGAGCGCGCGGACGAGCGCGAGCTTCTGCGCGGGCACCGCCCGTGCGATTACGTGCACCCGGCGAAAGAACTCCCCACCTTCGCGCGCCAAGCGTGCCTCCATCTCCTCGCCGTCGATGACAACCGGTTCGCCGGCGCCCATGCCGACGGTGCGCGCGACCGCCCGCGCGGTCGCCGGGTGATCGCCGGTCACCATGACCACGTGAATACCGGCCTGCTGGCAGTTGCGTACCGCCTCGATCACGCCATCACGCACCGGGTCCTCGCACGCCAACAGCCCGGCCAGATGAAACCCGCGCTCGGGCTCGCCACCGGCCCACACCGTTTCCTCGAGCCTGCGCCAGGCGCAGGCGATGACACGGTGCCCCGCGGCGGCAAGCGCATCGACCTGCGCCAGCCAGCGCGTGCGTTCGTCCGGCGCGAGCGTGCACATCGCCAACACCACCTCCGGCGCCCCCTTCGTGGCGGCAAGCAAGCGCCCTTCGGCCTCGCGCGCGATTGCCGTCTCGCGACGGCGCTCTTCGGTAAACGGAAAGCTGCGCACATGCGCGCCGGTGAGCGGGTGAGCTGCCTGCACCGCCTCGAGGATGGCGACGTCGAGTGGATCATGGCTCTCGCGCCGCGAGGCGAGCGCCGCGAGTGCGAGCAGCCGTTCTTCGCTGAGCTCGGGTACCGGATAACTGTGTTCGAGGCGTAGCCGACCTTCGGTCATCGTCCCGGTCTTATCGGCGCAGATGCAGGAAACCCGGCCGATGTTTTCGACCACGACGGCACGGCGCACCAGCGCCTGCCGCCGCGCGAGCCGATACACGCCTACACCGAGGAAGAACGTGAACACGACCGGGAACTCTTCCGGCAGCGCGGCGACCGCGAGCGTGACTGCGCTCACGAGCGCATCGACAATACCGTGACCTTGCTCCACCCGAACCCAGGCAAGGATTAGACACATGACCGCAGCCGCGGCGATCAGCACCGCGACCAAATTGGAGATCGCCTGCTGCAAAGGCGTACGCGCATGCGCGCCGTGAACCGCCGAGCGCACGATCTCACCGTAAAGCGTCTCCGCGCCCGTGTAGACGATGCGCAGCTCGACACGGCCCGTAAGTAGCCGCGTGCCGGCGAAGCCCCAATGCGCCGCATCGATGCCGGTCTCGCCGTCGAGCACCGGCAAGGCTGCGAGTGCGCGCTTGGTGACGGGATGCGCCTCGCCCGTCAGGATCGACTCGTCCACCTGCACATCCTCCGCGGCGAGGACGATGCCGTCCGCCGGGAAGGGCTCGCCGGCTGCGACCCGCGCAAGATCCCCCGGCACAAGCTCGACGGCGGGGACATCACGCGAAAGGCCGTCGCGCACGACGCTGGCGCGCGCCGCCAACCGGCTGTGCAACCCCTCGGTCGAGGCCTGCGTGCGCCGGTGCAGGAATGCATCCATGCCCGCGAACGGCACCACCGCCGCGAGCAAGATCAGCGCCTCGGCGTAGTCGCCAACCAGCGCGAAGAGCGTGCTGGTGCCGACGAGGAACCACAACATCGGATCTTTCGCCGTGTCCACCGCCAGCAGGGCCCAGCCACCGGCAGGCGTTTCGACGATGGTGTTGGCGCCGTAGCGTTGGCGGCGCGATTCGATCTCGGCGCCATGCAGTCCGCCGTCGGCGACCGAGAAGCGTTCGAGGCGCTCAGTTGCAACGGTTCGACGCATGGCAACTTATGCTCATCGCTGGATACACGTGTCCTCTGGGACTCAACGCTGGACGGGCGGAAAACTACCGGTGACCTTGCCGCGCGTCAAACTCCCGAGTTGACGCAGGTCAACACATCCCGTCTCTCATGCGGCTAGATTGTTGTCTGGAGAGCCACCATGTATTTCCGGGATCGCGCCGAAGCCGGTCGCGAGCTCGCCGCCGCCCTGCGCAAGTACCGTGACCGGCGGGGCATCATCTACCCGCTGCCGCGGGGCGGCGTGCCGCTCGCGCTCGAGATCGCGGCCGCGCTCCACATGCCAATCGATCTCGTCATTCCGCGCAAGATCGGTCA
>DATIEU010000058.1:0-3803 GCA_035455565.1 Steroidobacteraceae bacterium
GCTAGCCTGAACGTGTTCCTTCCAGGTGTAGCGGGCGACTTCGGGCCTTACGGCAATCCGCACTAGCAGCCCGTGGTGAAACTCCGAATTGAGGTATGTCTGTCCAATTTGGACAGCAGTACCGATCAGGCGCGAAAAGCCTGCGCGTGATCGCTGGCCCAATCGAAAAACCTCCGTGCCGCAGTCCCGGTGACCTCGGCGACACTGTTGGTCACGTATGCAGGTTGGCCAATTGCCGCATTCCAGGATTTCAACAACATATTCACAACGGGCGCAGGCCAGGTTGCAGCCCACTCGCGTCGGGCCTCCTCCGGCGAAATCTCTTCGATCCTCAATGAGCGGCCGATCGCGCGGCCGATCGTGGACACCTGCTCAAATTGGGTCAGCGATTGAGGCCCCGTAAGAACATGTTCCGCGCCGGCGTGGCCGTTCTCCAATAATGCGCGCACCGCGACGGACGCAATGTCGCGCTCGTCGATTGGAGCTGTCGGGGCTGCAAGATAGGGCCAACGCACGACGTCGCCGCTTCGAATCTGCGGCGCCCACCACCCCAGCGCATTGGACGCGAGCATTCCGGGGCGAAGGAAGGTCCACTCGACTCCGGACTGCTGGATGAACCGCTCGATTTCTTCGTGCAGGACCGAACTCGGATTCGGAAGCGAGGCCTGGAAAAAAGGGTGCGGCGTTTTCAGCGGAGCTGAGAGATAGACGATGCGCCGCGCGTGCTTCGTGATGCGTTCCAAGGCGGGACTAGCCGCGGCGGGCGGGGCGGTCCACACCAGGAATACTGCCTCGATACCGTGCAAGGATTCATTCAAAGTGTCTGGAAGAGTCAGATCTCCACGCAAGACTTCAACCTTTGGCGGCAACTCGGCCATGTCTGGGTTGCGAACCATGGCGCGAACGTTAGCGCCGGCAGCGGTCAATCGCGTAACAACTGGGCGGCCGATGTTACCGGTGGCTCCGATGACGAGAATTCGATTCATGCTGATCCGTCAGGAGTTCCCCCGTATGCCGGGCCGAATTAAGGATCGACACGATCGATCCCGCGTACTACACTGTCGCGCATGGCGATGGGCAAACGACGGCGTCGGCCGAAGCAGACGTCGATGTGGGTAGCCACACACGAACTGCCGCGCAGCGCTGCGCACCCGTTCTACGCCCGACTGAATCAAATCCTCGACAAGGCTGATTTTGACGGATACGTGGAGGCGCTCTGCCAGCGATTCTATGCCGACGAGATCGGGCGTCCGGGTTTGCCGCCGGGACGCTACTTCCGGTTGCTGCTGATTGGCTATTTCGAAGGCTTGGACGCGGAGCGTGCGATCGCATGGCGCGCGGCGGATTCGTTTGCCCTGCGCGAGTTTCTCGGCTTGGTGCTGCCGGATGCGCCGCCGGATCATTCGACGATTTCGCGCACCCGACGCCTGATCGATCTTGAGACGCACGAAGCCGTGTTCACGTGGATCCTGCAAGAGCTCGCCGACGCGGGCTTGGTCAAAGGGAAGACGATTGGTATTGATGCGACGACGTTGGAGGCCAACGCGGCGCTGCGCAGCATCGTGCGGCGCGACTCTGGCGCCACCTACCAGGAGTTCCTGACACAGCTCGCGGAGGCGTCCGGCATCCCCACGGCCACGCGCGAAGACTTGGCGCGGATCGATCGCAAGCGGGCGAAGAAAGGATCGAACGATGACTGGACCCATCCGCTCGATCCCGACGCGAAAATCACCAAGATGAAAGACGGCCGGACGCACTTGGCACACAAAGCCGAGCACGCGGTGGATTTGGAGACCGGTGCGGTCATCGCCGTCACCGTGCAGGATGCCGATGAGGGCGACACGGCTACGAGCGTCGACACGCTCATCGACGCTGCCGAGCAAGTGGAGACCGTCGTGCCCGACGGCCAGATCAAAGAAGTCGTCGCCGACAAGGGCTATCACAGTAATCAGGTGATGGTCGATCTCGAAGCGGTCGGTGTGCGGAGTTACATCTCTGAACCCGATCGCGGTCGCCGCAACTGGAAGAACAATCCTGAAGCGCGTGACGCCGTCTACCGCAATCGAAGACGGATCCGTGGTGCACGCGGAAAGCGGCTTTTGCGGCAGCGAGGCGAGCGGCTCGAACGCCCGTGTGCGCACCTCTACGAAACGGGGCGGATGCGGCGCGTCCATCTGCGGGGTCACGACAATATTCGCAAACGACTGCTGGTGCATGCGGCTGCGCTGAATCTCGGCTTACTGATGCGCACGCGCTTTGGTGTCGGCACGCCGCGAGGTCTCCAGGGCCGCGCCGCGGCGTTGATCGCGACCCTATGGTCGCTCATTCGTCTCCCAGAAACGATCTCCACGATGATCTGGGGCCGAGACGAGTCTTCGACTGCACCCGTCGACTTCCGCGCGCATCGCCAGATACGCGGAGCCAGATTCATGCTCGCGAAGGCTTTTGCCACGGGCTGCTAGGGATCGATGGGCTCGACGAGCACGTGAAGATCAACATTCAGCCCGACGGCGATCTGCCGGTCGAGCGGCTGTGCAAGTGCCTCCTCGATGCGAAGCGGGTCGCCGAATCACACGGTCGGATTGACTTCGCTGTGGAATTGGAGGTCTCAGAAGCGAACCGAACGGCGGCGACTGGAAGCGAGACGAACTCAGTGGACGTCACGGCCCGAGTGCAGACCGGATTGCCGTACGTTGTCGGTCGAATCAACTTCTCCGGTAACTATCGCGTGAATGAGTCAACGCTCCGCCGCGCCATGGTTCTGCAGGAACGGAACCTCTTCGACCTGGGAAAACTCCGGAGCAGCGTCGTCCGGCTCAATCAATCGGGCCTGCTCGAGCCGATCACGGCTGACGATGTTGACGTCCAGCGGGACCCGGCTAGCCTGACGGCCAATCTCACGATATCGCTACGCGAACGGCGTCGCGGGCAATGGTGGATTTCGGCTCCCGCAACGGGATTCGGATCACTTCACGCCGCGATCTCATCGCGGCTGCCGCCGTGGGGCCGAGGCGTCTTTGAAGCCTCCACCTACTACGTCACAATCAGCTTGATCGGGCTTCCCAATCCGCTCACGCGGCTGTTGCCGTTTGCGCCGGAGCGGAGACTGTCGCCGATGCTGGTCCTCGAACGGCCATATCTTCCAGGGCAGGGCGTGTTCTCCGGCTTCGCACTTTCACCGACCCGCCCGGCGCGGACGCTGCTGACAAGCTACGGCATGACCCATCTGGGTCGCGGAGCGCGCATGGCTCTGGGCAGCGAGACGTCCATTCCTTTGGCTCTCTTGGTGCCCGTGTCTCACGCCAACGTTGAGCGCTCGCATGTGGGGTTCCTCATCTGCCAGCCGCCGGAGGCACGCCTTCGATGGCTGCGCCGGGGCGCTGCGTATGCAGTGGATCTCGCGCTTGGCGCGTTCCGGCCGTATTAGTGCGCACGACGTTGGACTGGGCGCACGCCTGGGGGCGCGCTGGCGGCACGGCGTCGAAGCGTATAATCCGCCACCAGGGCTGTGGCCTTAGCATCGGGCGACCGTCTTGGTCCGTACGAGATCCTCGCGGCCATCGGCCGCGGGGGAATGGGCGAGGTGTATCGTGCGCGTGACACCCGCCTGAAGCGCGAGATCGCGATCAAGGTCCTTCCGCCGCACATCACGAGCCAACCTGCCAAACGGCGGCGTTTCGAGCGCGAAGCGCAGGCCGTCGCTGCCCTCAGTCACCCCCACATCTGCGCACTCTTCGACGTTGGATCCCAGGACGGTACCGAGTTCCTGGTGATGGAGCATCTCGACGGCGAGACGCTCGAGC
>DATIEU010000059.1:0-9933 GCA_035455565.1 Steroidobacteraceae bacterium
GAATCCCACCACGAACACGTCATCGCCCTGGACCTGGACCGAGGAATCGATGTCGACCAGGCGTTCGAGCTCGGTGCGACCGCGCGACGGCGCAATGGTCGTCTCCCACAGCACGCTGCCATCCTTCAGGGCCACCGCCAGCACTTTGCCGTTGTCGAAGCCGCAGACCACCATGTCGCGGATGATCACGGGTGGTGCCGTCCCGCGGAGCGACAGTCGCGGCACCTGTTGCTCGGTCACCCAGAGTTCGCTGCCATCCGAGGTGTTCAAGGCGCGCAATCGCCCGTCGACCGTGCGAATCACGACGAGCGTCTCGGTGGCCGCAGGCGGCGCGATGACCTCGCCCAGCGTCTGGATGCGCCAGAGCTCCTTGCCATCGGCCGCGTTGAACGCCAGGACATCGCCGTCGCTCGAGCCGACAAAGAGGCGCCCGGCGCCGAAGCCCGGGCCGCCGCTCAGTCGCAGCTTGGTGGCGGTCTTCCAGTTGACCTTGCCATTCTTGAGATCGAAGGAATAGACATCGCCGTCGTGCGAAGCCGCATACACGCGGCCGGAATCGACGACCGGACGCAAGCCGAGACGCAGCGACTCGCTGTCGCCGTCGATACCGGTGCCCCACACCTTGTCGATGTTGAGGCGCGGCTCGAACTCGACCAGCTTGGCCGGTGGATCGGGATCCTTGTCCTTGTCACACGCGGCGAGCAGCAGCACGCTCGCGCACGTGAGCAGCAAGGTCAGACGCTTCATGGAGTCGCTTCCTCGGGTTGCGCCTGGTCATCGGCCTTGGCTGCGGCTGCAGACGCGTCGGGCGCTGCCTCGCCCGCGCCGAGGTCGTTGAGCTTGAGATGCAGCTGACCCACATCGACCACGCCCGGTTCCTTGCTGGTGAGTGCTTCCCGATATGCCGCAATGGCGCCCGCCGTGTCGCCCTTGCGCAGGAGCGCATCGCCACGCAGCTCTGCGTAGCGGGCCGCGAACGCGCCCGGTGAGTCCGGCGCGGCGAGCGTCGCAATGGCTTCATCCGGCCGATCCTGCGCCAGCTGCACGCGGGCTATGCGCTCACGGGCGATCAGGCGCAGTTCGTCGTCCTCGGAATGGTCCATGACCTCGCGCAGCCGCTGAATGGCGGCATCGAGCTCCAGGCTTTCCACGTGCGCGCGCGCCATCGCGAGCTGCGCCTGGTCGGAATACGGCGTTTTCGCGAAATCGCGTTTCAGTTCATCCGCCAGCTCCGTGGCGCGTGTGCGGTCGTTGCGACCGAGCGCCGACAGCACTTCCGTATAGCGGGCCTGCGCGGTGTGCGCCTGTTCGGCCTCGCGCTCCTCCCACCAGCGGTAACCGAAGAGGCCCGCGACGCCGATGATCACGCCGGCGACCATCCAGGCGCCGTTTTCCCTGAGCCAGGCCTTCAGCGCCTCCCATTGATCGCGTTCTGTCAGATAGTCGTCCACGAAATCACTCCGCTCATTGGATTTTCAATCGATTTCCTGCAGCCATTCGCCGAGACGCGCGGGCAGTTCCGCGCTCGCCACGTCGCGCTGTTCGCTCTCGGCGCGCAGGGCCTTGATCGCAATCATGCCGCGATCCACTTCGCTGTCGCCCAGGATCAGCGCAATCTCGGCCCCGCTCTTATCCGCGCGACGGAACTGCGTCTTGAAGTTGCCGCCGCCCAGGTTCAGTTGCACGCGCAGTTGCGGGTGCGCATCGCGCATCCGCTCGGCGAGCGCGAGCCCCGCGCTCTCCGCGCGCTCGCCCACCATGACCATGAAGATATGCGGCGCGAGGGCGGCGGCATGTGGTTGCGCCTGCTGCATCAGCGCCACGACACGTTCCTGGCCCATGGCCCAGCCGATGGCCGGCATGGGCTCCCCGCCGAGCTGTGCCACGAGGCCGTCATAGCGTCCGCCCGAACACACCGCGTCCTGCGCGCCCAATGCATCGGTGACCCACTCGAACACCGTGCGCGTGTAGTAATCGATGCCACGCACCAGGCGCGGGTTGACCCGGTATTCGATGCCCGCCGCCTTGAGATTTGCGCACAACGTCTCGAAGTGGCGTCTCGATTCGTCGTCGAGGTGATCGAGGATTGCGGGTGCCGCATCGAGGGTCGCCCGCATCTCGGGATTCTTGCTGTCGAGGATGCGCAGCGGATTGGTTTCGAGGCGACGCAGGCTGTCCTCGTCGAGCGCCTGGCGATGCGCGCGGAAGTAGTCCAGCAGTCGCTCGCGGTACGCCTGGCGCGCGGCCGGTGTACCGAGCGAGTTGAGCTCGAGCCGCACACGAGCGATCTGCAATTGCTTCCACAGCCGCGCCCCGACGAGGATGACTTCGGCGTCGACATCGGGGCCCGGGAAGCCCAGCGCCTCGACGTCGATCTGGTGGAACTGCCGGTAGCGCCCTTTCTGCGGGCGCTCGTGACGGAACATCGGGCCCATGCACCACACACGCAGCCGCTGGTTGTGCGTGAGGCCGTTCGAGATCGCGGCGCGCACCACGCCGGCGGTCGCTTCGGGCCGCAGCGTGAGGCTGTCGCCGCCCTTGTCGTCGAAGGTGTACATCTCCTTCTCGACGATGTCGGTGAACTCGCCGATCGAACGCTTGAAGAGCTCGGTGTGCTCCACCACGGGCACGCGCAATTCCTCGTAGCCGTACGCCGCGAGCACTTCGCGCGCCGTCGCTTCGAGTCGCTGCCAGTAGCCGACCTCACCCGGCAGGATGTCGGCCATGCCCCGCACGGGTTGGATGATTCCGCCCAAGTCACACCTCTCAACCGACCGGCCGTCGCACCTGCCCGCGTTCATCCACGGTGAAGCGCGCCACGTTGCCGCGACGCACCTGCGCCGGTACGAGCACCGGCTCGCCATTCAATTCGAGCTGCACGCCATCCGCGAAGCCGAGAAACACCTTCAGCGGAGCGGCGGCGGTGAGGCTGCGCACCGAGTTGGCGGACCCGAGGTCGAAGAAGACCCGCTGCCCGCTCGCATCGTAAAGCTCCACCCAGCTGTCGGCGGAGAAACTCAGTTGCAATCGCACCGGCGTGCCCGGCACCGCCGGCTCCGTCACCTGCTCCGCCGCGGACGGCACAGGCACAGCAACCGTCGCCGGCTGCTGTGTCATCTCAACTGGCGCCGCCGGCTGCGGTGCCACGTTCACCGGCGCCGCCGGCGGCGGTGCCAGTACCGGTGGCGCCTCGGGCGCCTGGCTCACCAACGCCGTCTCCGGCTGCGTCAATGCCCACCATGCGACGCCCAACACCATCGCCGCCACCGTGGCGGCGCCCAGCCACTTCACCGGCACTTCGGGCCGCAGTCGCGGCGCGCTCGGCGTGAGCGGTACCAGCTCCGGCGGCTGCGCACTGTCGAGCTCGAACTCCGCGAGCAGCTCTTCCGCGTTCAGTCCGAGAACGGTCGCGTACTTGCGCAGATGCCCGCGTGCGAACACCGGTGCGCCCAGGCTCGTGAAACGTCCCGCTTCGAGCGCCGCGATCGTTTGCTCATCGACGTGCAGGTCTTCAGCGACCTGATGGCGGTTCAACCCACGCCGTTCGCGTTGCTCGCGCAGGCGCTTGTACCAGGCCGCGCCACCCGGACCGGCGCTCGCGCTGGCGGGCTGAGTCATCCGCTCTGCCGTTCGGATTCGAGCAGCGCCTTGGTCTGCTCCGTTTTCGGATACTCCGTTTTCAGTCGTTTTGCGTAGGCATCGGCTGCCGCGCGGTTGCCCAGCGCGCGCTCGACGCGCACACCCAACCACAGGATCTGCGGCGTGGCCGGCAACCCACCGAGGTAACGCTGCACCAGCGCCTGCGCCTCGTTCATCTTGCCCTGCTCGAAGTTGAGATCCGCGAGCTGCATGAGCGCATCGGCGAACTTTGGCTTGATCGCGAGCGCGCGCTCGAAATACTGCTGCGCCTCAGCCGTCATCCCGACCTTTTTCATGCAGAGCCCGGCGTTGTTGTAGGCGATCTCGGGCGTGCGATAGAGCGGATTGCCGGCCGCCTTGAGGAACTGTCGCGAACCTTCCTTGGCCTTGCCGTTGCGGCACAGGTAGACGCCGTAGTTGTTGAGGACGTCGGGGTCATCCGGCGCCAGGCGCACGGCCGAGGAGAGATAGCCCTCTGCCTTCTTGTCGTCGCCCAGCCGGTCGTAGATCAGTCCGGCCGTCGTGCGCACCTTGGCGTTCTGGCTGTCCTGGCTCAATGCACGGTCGATCTTTTCCTGGGCAGCGGCCAGATTGCCCTGCTTGAGGTAGGCAATCGCGAGCTGCGCGTTGTAGGCCGCCGCATCGTGCGGGGACTCCTCGCGGTCGCCAGGGTTCGCCTTCGAGTCGGTCGTCGTGCTGACGCAGCCTGCAGACAGGAGCGACACGAGCGTCAAGACCAGGAGTTGCCGGTTCATGCTTCCACCGCCACGCCAATGAGCTTGCTGCCGAGCCGCACCGTGGTGCGATCGTGGACGCGGCCCACGAGTTGACCGCAGGCCGCGTCGATGTCGTCGCCACGCGTCCGGCGCGTGGTCGCGATCACGCCGCGCGCATTGAGCAGGTCGCGGAAACGGCTGATTCGTTGCGGATCGGAGCGCCGGTAGCGCGTGCCCGGAAAACGGTTGAAGGGAATGAGATTCACTTTCGCGGCGCGGCCCTTGAGCAGTCGCGCCAGTTCCAGCGCTTGCGCGTCGCTGTCGTTGACGCCATCGAGCATCACGTACTCGAAGGTGATGCTGCGGCCATTCTGCGCATCGAGATAGGTCCAGCAGGCCTGCAGGAGCTCCTCGATCGGGTGCTTGCGATTGATGGGCACCAGTTCGTTGCGCAGCGCGTCGTTCGGTGCGTGCAGCGACACCGCGAGCGCGACATTGCACTCCTGCGCGAGCCGCAGGATCTGCGGAGCCAGCCCCGAGGTGCTCAAGGTCACGCGACGCCGCGACAGGTCGAAGCCGAAATCATCCAGCATCACGTCGATCGCGGGGACAACGTTGCGGTAGTTGGCCAGCGGCTCACCCATGCCCATGAAGACGACGTTGGTGACAATGCGCTCCTCGCCGGTGTAGCCGAGCTCGCGATTGGCGAGCCAGACCTGGCCCACGATCTCGGCGGCCGTCAGGTTACGGTTGAAGCCCTGCTGCGCGGTCGCGCAGAAGGAACAATCGAGTGCGCAACCCACCTGGCTGGAGATGCAGAGTGTGCCGCGATCGGGCTCCGGGATGAACACCATCTCGATGCACTGGTTGCTGTCATCGGCGGCACCCGCGCGCAACATCCATTTGCGCGTGCCATCCGCCGATACCTGCGTGGTCACAATTTCGGGCGTCCGCACCTCCGCGTGCTGCTCGAGCAGCTCGCGGAAGTCACGCGCCAGGTCCGTCATGGCCGAGAGGTCGCCCACGCCGCGCTTGTAGATCCACTTCATGAGCTGGCGTGCGCGGAACGGCTTCGCGCCCAGCGTCACGACGAACGCCTCGAGCCCGGCGCGGTTCAGGCCGAGGAGATTCGTGCGCATGTTCCCGGCCGTGTCGCTGGTCATGGGCGGTGAGGGTTGTTGCACGGGCGCTCGTGTGTGTACCGGCGACTCAGCGACGCGCGCACAGATCACTCTCGGAGAAAAAGAAGGCGATCTCGCGGGCCGCGGTATCCGCTGCGTCGGAGCCGTGCACCACGTTCTGCTCGATGCTCGCCGCGAAGTCTGCCCGGATCGTGCCCGGTGCCGCTTTCCTGGGATCGGTGGCGCCCATGATTTCGCGATTGCGCGCGACTGCGTTCTCACCCTCGAGTACCTGCACGATCACCGGGCCCGAGGTCATGTAGCGCACGAGGTCACGATAGAACGGCCGCTCGCGATGCACCGCGTAGAACCCTTCCGCCTGCGACTGGCTGAGCTGCAGCATGCGCGCGCCGACGATCCGCAGACCAGCCTGCTCGAAGCGCCGGTACACCTCGCCGATGAGATTCTTCTGTACGCCATCCGGCTTGACGATCGACAGGGTGCGCTCCAGCGCCATCACAACCTCGCTACTCGCAGTCCATGGGGTATTTCGGGCGCGCAAGTGTACCCGCCAGCCGGTCGCGCCGCAATGCGCGGGGCGAGCGGAAGTCCGTGACGCGAAAGGAATTTTCGGCTTGGGCCTAGACCGTGAAGCTCTCGCCGCAGCCGCATTCACCCTTGATGTTGGGATTCCGGAAGCGAAACGCCTCGTTCAGGCCCTGCTTGACGAAATCGACGACCGTGCCGTCGATGTACTTCAGGCTCTCGCTGTCGACGATCACCTTCACGCCGCGGTCCTCGAACACGACGTCCTGCCGGTCGATCTTCTCGGCGTAGTTCACGACGTAGGCGAAGCCCGAGCAGCCGGTCTTCTTGATACCTAGCCTCAGGCCGATGCCCTGCCCGCGCGACTCGAGAAAGCTGCGGACGCGCTTGGCAGCGGCCTCGGTGAGTGAAATGGCCATTACGAATTCGTCTCCTGTTTCAACCTGGACCGGGGCGATCTTACGCTGCCCGGCAGTCCCGCAGGGCATCTTGGACGATCAGCAGCCGGCCAAGTTTCTCTGCCGGGATGTCGAGGCGGCCGACCACTTCCTCAAGTCCCTGAGCCGTGAGCTCCGTGAGCGTCCTGCCCCGGGCGTGCTCGGCGAGCCACGCGACGGCCGCGAGAGTATGCGGGCAGCCATAAGCCTTGAAGCGTGCTTCGGTCACACGCCCGCCGTCGAGGCGCAGTCCAAAACGCACCCACGTGCCCGCCTCGATGCTTCCCGCGCTCCCCACGATCCATTGAGCTCCGGACGGTTCATCGTCGCTCGCCGGACTGAGCCGGCGCAGGCGTGTGACTTCGCGCTTCACTGCGGCGAGCGCGGTGTCGACGTCGGCGCCGCTGGTGAAGCGTCCGAGACCGAACCGAAGCGAGCTTTGCGCGAGCGCATCGCTGCGACCGAGCGCGCGCAACACATACGAGGGCTCGCCCGTAGCGCTGTTGCAGGCGGAGCCGCTCGACACCGCGATCTCGCGCAACCCGGCGAGCAGGCTTTCCCCTTCCACGCCCTGGAAGGAAACGTTCAGGATGTGCGCGATGCGCTGACTCGCATGACCGTTGTGCAGCACGTCGCCGAGCTCGCGCAGCCCATTCCACAGGCGCGCGCGCCAGCCCTCGATTCGTTCCGCATCTTTTCCGCTCTCGCGCGCAGCGATTTCGCATGCGATTCCAAAGCCGACGATCTGGTGAGTCGGCAATGTGCCGGAACGCAGGCCTCCTTCCTGGCCGCCGCCAAACACGAGCGGGACAAGGCCGATGCGCGGCTGCCGTCGCACATAGAGCGCACCGATGCCCTTCGGTCCGTAGAGCTTGTGCGCGGTGAGCGACAGGAGATCGATGTGCTGCGCCTCGACGTCGATGGGAGTCTTGCCGGCGCTTTGCGCCGCATCGACGTGAAACAGCACGCCGCGCTCCCGGCACAATCGTCCGATGGCGCCCACGTCCTGCACGACGCCCGTCTCGTTGTTGACGTGCATGATCGACACCAGTCGCGTATGCGGCTGCAGCGCGCGAGCCACCTGCTCGGGTTGCACGATGCCGTCGCTGTCCGGCTTGAGGTAGGTGACCTGGCAACCTTCGTGCTCGAGTTGCCGGCAGGGATCGAGCACCGACTTGTGCTCGGTGCGTGCCGTCACGAGATGGCGATTGGGCTCGGGCGCGAAGCGCGCGGCGCCCAGGATCGCGAGATTGTTCGATTCGGTGGCGCCCGAGGTCCAGACAATCGCCGCCGGTTCGGCATGGACGAGTGCCGCGACCTGCCCGCGCGCCGCCTCGACCCTCGCGAGCGCCGTGGCGCCGTGGACGTGGCTGGCAGACGAAGGATTGCCGTGCGCGTTCTCGTCCGCCAGGACGGCGGCCATCGCAGCGGCCACACGCGGATCGACCGCCGTGGTCGCAGCGCTATCGAGATACACGACGCGCTCGGTCATGACTGGCCCGCCCGGCGTCGCTTGCCCTGCACCGCCGTGAGCAAGCCCCGCAGGATGTTGACTTCGTTCTCGTCCGGCTCGGCGCGATTGAGCAGGCGGCGCAGCCGGCTCATGAGGTGCACGCCGGATTCGGTGCGATCGTGAAACCCGACCTCGGACATGACTTCTTCGAGATGCTCGTAGAGACGCTGCATCTCGGTCGCGGTCGCGAGCGGCACCGCGCGCGGTTCCGTTGCCAGCGCATGACCGCTCGCCAGGTAGAGCTCGTAGCAGAGGACCTGCACCGCCATCGCAACGTTGAGCGACTCATAGGCCGGGTTTGCGGGAATGCGCACCAGCCACTGACACTTCTCGAGGTCTTCGTTCGAGAGACCGACCCGCTCCGATCCGAACAGCACCGCTGCGGGCCGGCGCCTGCTCTCCTCGAGGAGACGCAAGGCCGCTGCGCGGGGCTCCAGCACCGTCCAGTGCTGCTGGCGCGGACGCGCACTGGCCCCGACGATCAGGCCGCAATCGGCGATTGCTTCCTGCAGCGTCGCGAACACGCGGGCACGCGACAGCAGATCGGCGGCGCCAGACGCACGCGCAGTCGCCTCCGCGTGCGGGAAGCTCTCCGGACGAACCAGCGCCAGATCTTCGAGCGCCATGTTCTTCATGGCGCGCGCCACCGCTCCGATGTTGCCGGGATGCGTGGTGTCGACGAGAACGATGCGAATGGGCCGGGACACGTTTTGTTATTCTAGGGCACCTCTTCGCGAGCACCCACTCTCGCCATGCAACCGCTCCTCAACATCGCCATCCGCGCCGCCCGCCGCGCGGGCGACCTCATCATCCGCAGCCTCCCGCGGCTCGATTCCATCCACGTGGCGAGCAAGGGGCGCAACGACTTCGTGAGCGAGGTCGATCGGGCTGCGGAGGCCGAAATCATCAATACCATCCGTCGCACCCACCCGGACCATGGTTTCCACGCCGAGGAGAGCGGTCGCAGCGGTTCGGAGCAGTTCGTATGGATCATCGATCCGCTCGACGGCACGACCAATTTCCTGCATGGCTTCCCGACGTTTGCGGTGTCGATCGCGTTCGAGCAGCGCGGTCGCCTCGAGCACGCGGTGATCTACGACCCGATGCGGCAGGAGTTGTTCACGGCCTCGCGCGGCGACGGCGCCCAGCTCGACAGCCGGCGCATCCGCGTGAGTGCACAACGTGGGTTGGAAGGGGCGCTGATCGGCACGGGATTCCCGTTTCGCTCGAACGCGCTCTGGGCCGACGCGTATCTCGCGATGTTCAGGACCGTGATGTCGGCCACGGCGGGCATTCGCCGGCCGGGCGCCGCGTCGCTCGATCTCGCTTATGTCGCAGCCGGACGGCTCGACGGATTCTGGGAGATCGGCCTGAGCCCGTGGGACACCGCGGCCGGCACCCTGCTCATTCAGGAAGCGGGCGGGCGCGTCGGCACGCTCATGGGCGAAGAATACAAGCAAGGCGGCAACATCATCGCCGGGAGCCCCAAGGTCTTCGAAGCGCTGGCGGAAGCCTTACGCAAGGATGTGCCCGAGGCGCTGCGAAATTGACGCGACTGGGGTACATTGCGCCGAATTCTGCGTCCGGCGTGGCGCCAAAACTTGGGGAGTGATCATCGCAATGAGCCTGTTCAGAACCAAGGCGATCATCGACTGCAACGCGGATACGGGGCTCAAGCGCGCCCTCACTGCGTTCGATCTCACGCTCCTCGGCATCGGCGCCATCATCGGCGCAGGCATTTTCGTGCTCACCGGCATCGCCGCGGCGACCCAGGCGGGACCCGCGATCGTGCTCTCCTACGTGGTGGCGGGAAGCGTGTGCGCGCTCGCGGCCCTTTCCTACGCGGAGCTGGCGGCCGCCGTCGGTGGCGCCGGCAGCGCCTACGGATACGCCTACGCAGGTCTCGGCGAAATCGTTGCGTGGATCATTGGCTGGGCGCTGATGCTCGAGTACGGCATCGC
>DATIEU010000060.1:0-5793 GCA_035455565.1 Steroidobacteraceae bacterium
ATCGTCGCCGGCGAAGCAGAACTGGAGAACTGACAAATGAAACGGCGAAGGACCGCCACCTGTGGGCCGGGAAAAGCCAACAGGAGATCCAAGATGAGTATGCGAACGAAGATCCTGCGCGCTGCGTTGGTCGCAGCAGCCCTGCTGCTCGCCGCATGCGGCGGCGGCGGGGGGTCGGACCAGCCGGCGCCTGTCGGTGCGGATCCGGTCATGACGGTAGGCGCCATCAGCGGGTTTGGCAGTGTGCACGTCAACGGCGTGCGTTTCGACACCAATGGCGCCCAGATAACGCTCGATGGCCGACCTGGCAGCGAAGCCGAGCTGCACGTCGGGCACGTGGTGCGCATCGACGGCACGCGCAGCCGCGACGGGCGCGATGGCCGCGCTTCCTCGGTCGCTTTCGACGACGCCGTGCAGGGGCCGGTGCAATCGGTCGATGCGGCTGCAGGCACGCTCGTGGTGCTGGGGCAGCGCGTTCAGGTCGATGGGCTCACTTCCTTCGACGACCGGTTCCAGCCGGCCTCCCTCGCGGGTATTGCGGTCGGCGCCCTCGTCGAGGTGAGCGGCTTCCGCGACGCGCAGGGCGTGATCCACGCCACGCGCATCGAGCCCAAGGACGCCAGCGACGCCTTCGAGATCACGGGCACCGTGGCCGATCACGACGCCGTCGCCAAACGCTTCGACATCGACACGCTCACTGTCGACTACAGCGCCGCACAGCTCGATGACCTGCCGGGCGGGGCGCCGCAGAACGGTCTGCTGGTCGAGGTCAAGGGCGACACGCTGGATGCGAATGGCGTCTTGCGGGCGACCCGGGTCGAGGGCAAGCGCAACGGCATGGACGACAACCGTGACGCGGAGATCGAGGGGATGGTCACTCGCTTCGTGTCGGTCACGGACTTCGACGTGGACGGCCGGCCCGTCACGACCACGTCCGGCACGCGCTTCGAGGACGGCACGAGTGCGGACCTCGCGCTCGGTGTGCGCGTCGAGGTGGAGGGCGACATCCGCAACGGTGTGCTCATCGCCGAGAAAGTGAAGTTCGAGCGCGAGGCCAGCCTGCGCGTTTCCGCGGAGATCGAGCGCATCGACGCGACGGCAGGCACGTTCTCGGTGCTCGGGATCACGATTCAAACGAGTGCCGGCACGCGCTTTGAAGACAAGACCGACGCTCAGGTGCGTCCGTTCGATCTGACAAGCCTGCGGATCGGCGACTTCGTAGAAGTTCGCGGCTCACCCGGGACCGCACCGGACAGCATCGCGGCGGCCATGGTCGAGCGCGAGGACGCGGATCGCATCGAGCTGCGCGGGATCGCGGAAGCCGTGGCACAGCCGCAGCTCACGATCCTGGGAGTCACCGTGCTTACCAACGGTAATACGGAGTTCCAGGACGAGGGAGACAACTCCATCAGCTCCGCCGACTTCTTTGCACGCGCGCCCGGGCGCCTGGTGTCGGTGGATGGCCGGCTCGAAGGCACGGTGCTGGTCGCGCGCGAGATCGAGCTCGAGGGCGAAGGCAGCTCCCACGATTGAATTGCGCACAGCGCACAGCGCGAGGCGCGGGATTCCCGGCCTTGGCGGGCGACAGGTGTCGCCCGCCGTTTTTTATCTTCCCTTCAGTCGCCGCGGCTCAGGCACACGGCGACATAGTTGGCAGTGAGTGTGGTGCTGCCGGGGTCGAACTGGCCGTGAGCGTTCATTGCGAGTGCCTTCTGGCCGCCAGCGAGTCTCTCGCTCAGGGCTTGCGCGAAACGCTCGAAATCGCTGAACACCTCGACCTGGCGCGGCTCGCCGATCGCAAACAGCGCGCGGCCGTCCGCAGGCACCACGGTGGGCGGCGTGCTCAGTCCCTTGAGGTCGATCAGCACTGGACCCATCGCAATGAAGTGCCGGACCCCGATGTCCGGATTGGCGTTGTCGATGACGAGTCCGTCGCTGCCGAGGCGCAGGAACGGCGCGCTCGTGCCGTCGATACCCCAGCCGAGGCCGAGAAAAGCGCGCACTTCCTCGAAGTCGACCACCGTGCGACCCTCGAAGTCGGGCGGCGCGGCACCGAACGGTGTGACGAAGCCGAACACGCGGGCGGGCGAGCCCGTCATCAGGCGATTGAGATCGAGCGCACCCGTTGCGACCTCATAGTTCTCCGGATCCGCATCGGTCGCCGCTGCGGTGCCGGTGCCGCTGAAGTCGAATATCGCGGGGCGTCGCCCGTCGATGCTGAAAAGATCGAGCGCGAGAGCGCCGGGGTTGGCGCTCACCACCGTGCCCGACAGATGGGTCATCTGCAGGCGCACGCGACCCGCGGTCGCATCGAGCGTCGCTTCCTCGCCGCTCTCGGTGACGTCGCCAAACGCATGGATGCGCTGGCCGACCGAGATCGCGTCCTCCGTCTGGTTCTCCCGTCCGCGCCCGTCACGCGTGACGAGCGTGTCGGGACCGACCAGCACCGTGATGTCGCCGCGCTTGAACACGACGCTCCCCGAGCGCCGAATCAACGTGCCCCCGCGCACAGTGAGCGTATCGCCGTCGCGCGCGGTCACGTTGCCCCACACGACATCGAACCGCGGGCCTGGCACGCTGGTACCGGCATGGACGCGCTCGGCGGTGAAGTCGCGCGTCGCGAGCGTCAAGGTGCCAAACGCGACTGTGGGCGTTCCCGCAGGCGACTCGGCGAGCGCCGCAAGACCGTCAGCGCCGGTGTATGCGGTGCCGTCGATTTCGAAGGCGGTGGCGGCCGTGGTCTTGACCGTGAGTTCGCCCAGGCGCGCGGTCTGGTGATGGAAGGGACGAACGTCGATCACGTAACTGCTCGCCGCGGTGTCCACGCTCACGAGCGGTCCACGGACGCGCAGCTCCTTGTCGTCCACCGGCTCGATACTCGCGACGATGAAGGGCTCCGCCACAGCGGTGACCGGGGTCGCGGTGATGTCGACGGTGTGGGAGCCAGCGAGATCGAAGTCGAGCTGCAGGAAGGCCGGGCGGCCCGGCGCGATGACCACGTGATTGCGGTTGTCGAGGCGGATGTCGAGATCGACGGCGTCGAGCGGCTGTCCGTTGGCATCGACGACACGCGCCTCGCGCGGCTCACCGGCCACCTCGACCGTCACCGCGGCGTTGCTGTAGTCGAGACGGATCCGTCCTTCGACGTACGCACCGTTGGGGATGGTTGCCGCGGTGACGAACTCCGAAAGATCCACGAGCTGTGCAAAGTCCACGCGCGTGGCGACCGGCAGGGTCTCGACGACCGCGCCGTTGGCTTTCTTGAGCGTCAGCGAGACGACATCGACCGAGTAGCTGAGAAAGTCGCCGTCAGCGTCGGTGATCCCGACGTACACCGTGCCGCAGCTCGCGGCGTCACAGCCCTGCGTTGCGTTGCCGGGTTGCTCGGAAGCGCCGCCACCGCCGCAACCGGCGATCAGCAGCGACAGCATGACGAAAGTCGAAGACAACCAGGTGCGAAACGCAGCCCACGCGCGATATTCGCGGCGCGCGGCGCCGGTGGACGAGTACATGTTGAGCCTCCCGCAAGAATGATCGTTGCGGTCAAGAACGGGGCTGGTGATGCGACGTTGACCGAAGTGCGTGCTCGACTGATCTTCGTAGAGCAGAGTGGCTTTCTTTTTCAGGCGCTTAGCTTGTTTTCTTAGAAGATTGTGACAGAATGACTCGCAAGCGGCTGCCACGATAGAGAGACAAACTGTGTGACACGTCCGGCCAGCGACGCGGCGGAATTGACAGAATCCGAGGCCGTTTTTGGGGAAGCAGCTCGAGGCCATGGGAACAGCGCCGACCAATCCCGTCAGTGACCTGACCCCCTCGGACGTTCTCTCGAGTCCCTCGTGGATACGGCGCAGCCCTCGTCCCGTCCTCGGCCTCGACGTCACCTGCACCAAGATCGCGGTCGATTTCCAGAACATGGCGGAAACCGGTGCGGATGCGACCATCCGCCAGAATCTCGAAGCGCTGCGCGAAGCGACCGCGACCGACGCCACCTTCATCGCGCTCTACGACGCTGACACGGCCTCGATCGAATCGGTCTCCGTGTCGAAGAACCTGTTCGCGCAGTGCAATCCCGAGGTGCTGAAGGGCGAGCCGCTGGAAGGGCTGCCGTGGCTGCGCAATCGCCTCGAGCACATGCGCATCCTCGAGATCCGGGACACCGCGAACGCGCGTCGCGAGCACGCCGCGGAAGCCGCGCGGTTGGCGCAACTCAATATCGGCTCGCTCCTCCTGATCGGCTTCGCCATCCAGGGCAAGGTGAGCGGCTTCCTCGGCCTCTGCGGCGTGCAGCCGCGCGAGGGCTGGGACGTCAATCTGCATCTCCTGCTCAAGCTCATCGGCACCAGCTTCGCTTCGGGACTCGAGCGCATGCGCGTGCAGAAGCACCTGAAGAGCCTGCAGGAGCGCAACGACCTCGCGATGGACACGGGCAACGACGGCCTGTGGGACTTCGACGCCGAGAACAACCGCGTCTATTTCTCGCCGCGCTGGAAGGCGATGCTCGGCTATGCCGAGGACGAAATGAACAATTCGCCCGACTGGCGCCAGCTCGTGCATCCCGACGACATGCCACGGGTGCAGGCGGCGATCCGCGATCACGTGGCCGGCAAGAGCCCGATCTTCGAGAGCATTCATCGCATGCGTCACCGCAGCGGCGAGTGGCGCTGGGTGGTGAGCCGCGCCAAGGCGCGCGTCGATGCGGGCGGCCGGCTGCTGCGCCTCGTCGGCACCGAGCTCGACATCACCGAGCGACGCCTGTACGAGGATGCGCTCTTCCGCGAGAAGGAAAGCGCACAGATCACGCTGCAATCGATCGGCGATGGCGTGATCACCACCGATCAGCATTCGAACGTCGAGTACATCAACCCGGTGGCCTCCGAGCTCACGGGCTGGGGGCTCGAGGATGCCCAGGGCAAGCCGATCGACGAGATCTTCCGCGCGTTCCACGAGGAAACCTGCGAGCCGCTCGAAAACCCGATGACGGTGGCGATTCGCCGTTCGCGCTCGATCAAGTCGGTGCGCCCGATGCTCCTCATCCGCCGCGACGGCAATGAGCTCTACGTGGAAAGCACCGCGGCGCCGATCCGCGACGGGGTAGGGGGCGTGTGCGGCGGCGTGCTGGTGTTCCATGACGTGAGCGAATCCCGCGAGCTGAACCGCCGCTTGAGCTACCACGCAAGCCACGACGTGCTCACCGGTCTCGTCAACCGGCGCGAGTTCGAGAGCCGGCTCGAGCGCGCCCTCAAGAGCGCCAAGGCGCGCGAGACCTCGTACGCCGTGTGCTGCATCGATCTCGACCAGTTCAAGATCATCAACGACACCTGCGGGCACAGCGCGGGCGATGCGTTGCTCGGCCAGGTGGGGGCGCTCCTCAAGTCGAAGATCCGCTGGCGCGATACGCTCGCGCGCCTGGGCGGCGACGAGTTCGGCCTGCTGCTCGAAAGTTGCTCGCTGGATGAGGCCATGCGCACCGCCGAACAGCTGCGCGAAGCCGTGCGCAACTTCCGCTTCGTGTGGGAAGAGCGCACTTTCCGCCTGGGCGCGAGCATTGGTGTCGTGCCGATCACCGCGGACAATGAGGACGTCGCCTCGATCCTGAGCGCCGCCGACAGCGCCTGCGGCGCCGCCAAGGAAGCCGGGCGCAATCGCGTGCACAGCTTCGAGGAGAACGACCTCGATCTCATGCGCCGCCGGCGCGAGATGCAATGGGCGGCGCGCATCAACAACGCGCTCGAGGAATCGCGTTTCGAGCTTTTCCGCCAGACCATCCTGCCGTTGCAGCGCCAGGATACC
>DATIEU010000061.1:0-16089 GCA_035455565.1 Steroidobacteraceae bacterium
CTCGAACGGCTGCACGCCAACGAGCTGCCGTGGCGCGGTCTGGGCGACAACACGACGAGCGGACTCAATCGCTATCCCGAGCCGCAGCCACGTGAGCTCGCGGAGCGCCTGGCAGCGCTCTACGGCGTGCCGGTGGAGCGAATACTGATGGGTCGCGGCAGCGACGAGGCGATCGACCTGCTGGTGCGCGGCTTCTGCCGTGCCGAGCACGATCGCATCATGGTCTGCCCGCCGACTTTCGGGATGTACAAGGTCGCCGCTAGCATCCAGGGCGCCGACACCGTCGAGGTGCCACTCATAAAGGAGCAGGGATTCCAGCTCGACGAGGCCGGCATCCTCGACCGCTGGGCACCCGGAACCAAGATCCTGTTTCTGTGCTCGCCCAACAATCCCACCGGCAATCTGCTCGATGCGCAAGCCGTCGAGCGGTTATGCACGCGTCTCGCCGGCAAGTCCCTCGTCGTGGTGGACGAGGCGTACGCCGAATTCTCCGGTGGAGCGACCCTCTGCGCCCGTCTCGACCGGCACGCCAACCTTGTGGTGCTGCGCACATTGTCGAAGGCCTACGCACTCGCCGGCGCACGCTGCGGCACGCTCTTGGGCGACCCGGCGCTGGTCGATCTGCTCAAGCGGATGATCGCGCCCTACGCGCTGACGGCGCAGACCATCGAAGCCGCGCTGCACGCCCTCGAGGCTCCCCAACAGGTCATTGCCCAGGCGCGTCGCGAACAGGTGATCGCCGAGCGTGGACGGCTCGCGGCCGCGCTGGCGCAGCTGTCAGGGGTAGGCAAAGTGTGGCCCAGCGCCGCGAACTTCCTGCTGGTCGAGTGGCGCGATCCCGACCGCGCGTTCAAGGCAGCTCTCGGCGCCGGTCTGCTGATACGCGACGTTCGCTCACATCCCGCGCTCGCGCAGCACCTGCGCATCACCATCGGCACGCCAGAACAGAACGACCGCCTGGTGCGCGCGCTGGAGGCCGCATGATCGACGCGCGCAAGGTGCTGTTCGTCGATCGCGACGGCACACTGGTGGAGGAACCGCCGGACGAACAGGTCGACCGCCTCGAGAAGATTCGCCTGCTGCCGGGCGTGATTCCCGCGCTCATCGACATTCAGCGCGCCGGTTTCAAGTTGGTCATGGTGAGCAATCAGGATGGACTAGGCACAGCCAGTTTTCCAAACTCCGACTTCGAGCTGGCCCAGGGCTTCATCCTGCAACTGCTGGCGTCGCAAGGCGTCGAGTTCGACGCCGTGTTCGTCTGCCCCCATTACCGCCGCGATGACTGCGAATGTCGCAAGCCGAAGATCGGGCTGCTGCGTGAGTGGTTGAACGCGAATCCGCTCGACCGTGCCGCGAGCGCGATGGTCGGCGACCGCGACACCGATCTCGAGTTCGCTCGCAACCTCGGCATCAGGGGGCTGCGAGTCCGGGCACAGGGAGCGCCGTCCGAGACATGGCCGGCAATTGCCGCAGAGATCACAGCCGGTGGGCGCCGCGCGCGCGTCGACCGACAGACACGTGAGACGCGCATCAGCGCCGCCGTCGATCTCGATCGCGAACAGCCGGTGAGTGTGCGCACCGGGATTGGTTTCTTCGATCACATGCTCGAACAGGTTGCGCGTCACGGCGGCTTCGCACTCGAGCTCGAAGCGCACGGCGACCTGCATGTGGACGAGCACCACACGGTCGAGGACTGTGCCCTGACACTCGGTCAGGCGCTTCGCCAGGCGCTCGGCGACAAGCGCGGTATCGCCCGCTATGGATTCCTGCTACCCATGGATGAGGCCCAATCGCGCATCGCCCTCGATCTCTCCGGGCGGCCGTACTTCGTGTTCGATGGCCGCTTCAATCGCGAGCGCGTGGGTGAGTTGCCCACCGAGCTGGTGCCGCACTTCTTCCGCTCACTCGCGGAAGCCCTCGGTGCCGCAATTCACATCCACGTACAGGGCGAAAACACGCACCACATGGTGGAAGCGTGCTTCAAGGGGGTCGGCCGGGCATTGCGTCAGGCCGTGCGCGTCGAGGGACGCGAGCTGCCGAGCAGCAAGGGCGTCTTGTGACCCGGCGGGTCGTCATCATCGACAACGGCGGCGCGAATACCGCGTCACTACGCTTTGCGCTGGCGCGCCTCGACGTCGAACCGGAGCTCACGTGCGACCCGCACACGATTGGTGCCGCCACGCATGTAATCCTTCCGGGTGTCGGCGCGGCGGCGGATGCCATGGAACGTCTTCGCGCCCATCGACTCGATGCGCTCATTCCACGACTCACGCAACCGGTGCTCGGCATCTGCCTCGGAATGCAGTTGTTGTACGAGGCTTCCGAGGAAGGTGAGGCGCAATGCCTGGGCACCATCCCGGGCATCGCGCGACGCCTGCGCCCCGTGAAAGGCCGGCCCGTTCCGCACATGGGCTGGAACCAGGTCAGATCCACGCGCGACACCGGGCTCCTGACCGGCGTCGAAGACGGCGCGCACGCGTATTTCGTTCACAGCTACGCCTTGGCCGTGGGAAGCGAAACTGTCGCGGTGACGGAGTACGGGACCGAGTTCTCCGCCGCGGTCGCTCGTGCCAACTTCTTCGGCACGCAGTTTCATCCCGAGCGCTCGGCGGCGACGGGCGCCGCTATCCTGCGCAACTTCCTGGCGTTGCACTGATGCTCCTGATCCCCGCCATCGATCTGCGCGAGGGCCGGTGCGTGCGCCTCCTGCAAGGCGACTTCGCCGAGGAGACGCACTATGACGTGGAGCCCATGGAACTTCTCGACCGCTACCAGAGACTCGGTGCGAGGTGGCTCCATCTCGTCGATCTCGACGGCGCGCGCGAAGGCAAGCCGGGCAACCGCGCGGTGGTCCTCGAGCTCGCCGCGCAGCGTTCCGTGCAATTGCAGGTGGGCGGCGGAATTCGCGACTCGGCGACCATCGATGCCTTCCTGCATGCCGGTGTCGGCCGCGTCGTCATCGGCAGCGCGGCCATTACGCAGCCGGAGCAAGTGCGGATGTGGCTGCGCCGTTTCGGTCCGGAATCCATCACTCTGGCGCTCGACGTCCGTATCGATGCCGATGGTGTGCCTCGCTGCGCGACTCATGGCTGGCAAGTGCAATCGGCGATCAGCCTGTGGCAGGCGGTGGATGCTTACCGGACCGAAGGCGTGATCCACGTTCTCTGCACCGACGTCGCACGGGATGGCGCGATGACGGGGCCTAACCTGGAACTCTATGGCGAGGCGATCCGTCGCTTCGCAGATATCGAGTGGCAGGCCTCCGGCGGTGTGCGTCTCGGCAGCGATTTGCACGCTCTCGCGTCTACCGGCGTTGCCGCGGCCATCAGCGGCCGAGCGCTGCTCGAGCAGCGCTTCACGGCCGAGGAGATCGAGCCATTCTTGCGAAGCGCATAATTCCCTGTCTCGACGTCCGCGACGGCAAAGTCGTCAAGGGGGTGCGCTTCCGCGACCACAAGGTGGCGGGTGACATCCTCGAGCTCGCGCTGCGCTATCGCGATGGCGGCGCGGATGAGCTCGTGTTCTATGACATTACCGCGAGCCCCGAGGGCCGCTCGGTGGCGCGTGCCTGGGTGAGCCGGGTCGCGAGCGTGCTTGACATCCCCTTCTGCGTCGCAGGTGGCATCCGCTCGATCGAGGAAGCCGAGGCCGTGCTCAATGCTGGCGCCGAAAAGATTTCGGTCAACTCGCCGGCGCTCGCCGAGCCCGCGCTCATTGACCGGCTGAGCCGACGTTTCGGCTCACAATGCGTCGTCGTCGGGGTGGACAGCCTGAGCACCGCCGGGAGCTATCGCGTCCACCAGTACACCGGAGACCCGAACCGCGATCGCGACACCGGCCGCGACACCCGCGACTGGGTGCGCGAGGTTCAGAACCGTGGCGCCGGTGAAATCGTCCTCAACTGCATGGCGAGCGACGGCGTGCGCCAAGGCTACGACGTCGAGCAGCTCAGGACCATCCGCGACATCTGCCAGGTACCGCTGGTCGCCTCCGGCGGCGCCGGCGCGCCCGAGCATTTCCGCGAAGTCTTCATTGCCGCGGATGTCGATGGCGCGCTCGCGGCCAGCATCTTTCACAGTGGCACTCTCGAGATCGGAGTGCTCAAGCGGTTCCTGCGTGATTCAGCCATCGAGGTCCGACCATGAGGATCGATGACATTCCCACTCTCGCCTGGGGCGGCGCCGACGGGCTGCTGCCAGCTGTCATTCAGCACGCGGGAACCGGTACCGTGCTGATGGTCGGGTACATGAATCGAGCCGCCCTCCGCGAGACCCTGACCCACGGGCGGGTCGTTTTTTTCAGTCGGAGCCGCCAGAAGCTGTGGCTGAAGGGCGAATCGTCGGGGAACTTCCTCGACGTCGTCAGCGTGACCCCGGATTGCGACAACGACACCCTGTTGATCCTGGCTGAACCTCACGGACCCGTTTGCCATCAAGGCACTGCGACGTGCTTTCCCGACAAACCGCCCGCAGCCGCGGAGGAACTCGCCTTCCTGGCGAAGCTCGAATCCGTCATCGCTCAACGCATTGCTGACATGCCGGCCGGGAGTTACACAGCGCGATTGTTCGCGGAAGGACGGTCACGGATCGCGCAGAAGGTTGCCGAGGAAAGTGTCGAGGTCGCCTTGGCTGCGGTCGTGGATGATGATGGCAAGCTTGTTGCAGAAGCCGCTGATCTGCTCTACCACCTGTTACTCCTCGTCAAGAGTCGCGGACTATCGCTCGCGCGCGTCGTTCGCGAGCTCGAGTCGCGACACGCCAACCGCGCGTGAACGGCGCGCAAGCGCATCTTTTCTTACAGGCGATGCCCGATACCGCGTGCCGCATGCGGACTTGCCGCAGTGCACTGAAGACCAATTCTGCGCCACGCGTCGCGGGCCCGTTGCCGACTTCTGTGAAATCGCGCTCACGGAACCATGGCAACTGGGCTTAGTCTTTTCGCGTAGATTATGTCGGGTGGCCATGGGGCTCTCTTATGACGGCAATAGGCCTAGATAGTAAGAGAGACCCGGCCGCCGAAGGGCGCAACGGTTCCACGCAGCTACCGCTCTCGGAGGAGACGCACATGCCGCCAGAGTCCAGCGATTCCACGACCCCTCGTCGGTCGAGTTTCGTCGAATCGCTGAGCGCATTCAGCCGGCAGCATCGTGCTCAGCACTGGGAGGGTACCTTTGGCGATTTTTTGACCCGCATCCTGCCGTCGAGTCCGGCTTCACTGACGCGTTCGAGTCATCAGTACATCTGGGACATGCTCCGCTGGTACGGACGCGACGGCAACGGCGCGGAGGAATCGGTGCGCGCGCGCGAGCTCTTCCTGCGTGAGCTGTTCGGCGTCGAAGAGCCACTCTCGCGTGTTGTCGACTACTTCAAGGGTGCGGCCGCCGGCTCGGACGTGGGGCGTCGGCTCCTGCTGCTGCTCGGCCCGCCGTCGGGCGGCAAATCGACCATCGCCATCCTGTTGAAGCGCGGACTGGAGGAATACAGCCGCACCGATGAGGGCGCGCTCTACGCGATCAAGGGCTCGCCGATGCACGAATCACCCATCAACCTCGTGCCGGCAAGCTTGCGCGGCCAGTTCCGTGAGACTTACGGCGTCGAGGTGAACGGGGAACTGAGCCCTTGGGCACGCGACCGCCTCGTGCGTGAGTACGAAGGTGATTACCTGCGCGTCCCCGTGGAGCGCATCTTCCTCGCCGAGGCTTCACGCATCGGCGTGGGCACGTATGCGCCACACGATCCCACCACTGCCGACATCGCAGACCTCGTCGGCTCCGTCGATCTGTCGAAGGTGGCGGAAGTCGGCGATGAGGGCGATCCGCGCGCCTGGTCCTGGTCCGGCGCCGTGTATGCGGCGAGCCGCGGTTTGCTCGAAATGATCGAGATCCTCAAGGTCAAGCGCGAGTTCCTCTACCTGCTGCTCACGCTGACGCAGGAGAAGAACGTCAAGGTGTCGCGTTTCCCGCTGATTCACCTCGACGAGACCATCCTGGCGCACACCAACCTCGCCGAGTTCCACAAGTTTCTCCAGGAGAAGGAGAACGAGGCGCTGCTCGACCGCATGGTCATCATCAAGGTGCCGTACGCCCTCTCCTTCCGCGACGAAGCACGCATCTACCAGAAGCTGGTCTCGGGCGCCCCGGCGTTCCGCGATGTTCATCTCGACCCGCACGTGCTCAAGCTTGCGGCGGTGTTCGCCATCCTCACGCGGCTGCAGAAGCCCGAGCGCGAAGGCCTCGACCTCTCGAAGAAGCTGCGCATCTATGCCGGTGAATCGATCGAGGGCTTTGCCGAGAACGAATCGACCCGGCTCAAGGCCGAAGCACCCGACGAAGGCCTGGGCGGCGTCAGTCCGCGCTTCGTGATCAACGCGATCTCGAACGCCATCACGCGCAGCGACGCGCGCAGCCTCACGAGCATGGAACTGCTCCTGGCGCTCAAGGACGCAATCGAGAGCGACGCGCGCATGGATGCCAAGCAGAAGAAGCTCTGGATCGATCACCTGGTCGTGGCGCGCAAGGACTTCTACAACCGTTGGGTGAAAGAGGACGTGCACCGCGCCCTGTTCGCTTCCTTCGAGGAGGAGGCCCAGCAGTTGCTGGAGAAGTATCTGGATGAGGTCGAGGCCTCACTGGACCAGCGACAGATCACCGACCCGATCACCGGCGAGACGCGCCCGGCGGACGAGCGCTTCCTGCGCTCGGTTGAAGAGAAGATCAAGGTCTCGGACTCTGGCAAACAGTCATTCCGCCAGGAAGTCGTCCGCAAGGCGATGGTGGCGTTCAAGGCGGGCGAGAAGTTCACGCTCGACAGTCACGCGCGCATGCACGAGGCGATCGAGCAGTACCTGTTCGAGGAGCGCCGCGACGTGCTTCGCCTGGTAACGTCGAGTGCGCGACCTGACGATGAAGCACGCAAGAAGATTTCCGCGGTCCAGCAGCGGCTGGTGTCCGAGTATGGTTACGACGAGCACAGTGCCAAGGAGGCGCTGAACTACGTCACGACGCTCCTGGCTCAGGAGTAGTTTCAGGCCGGCCTATCGAGAGTACAGGACGTGGACGACTCGGACTTGAGGGCAGGCAATCCCCGGATCAACGGCTGGTACGAGTTGTTTTCGCGCGGCGCACGCGATTGGCTGCGTCACAACGACAAGGTGCGCGAAGCGGTCCGCGAGCACCTGCCCGAAATCATCGCCGGTGCCGATGTTGTCGGCGGTGGCGCGCGCACCGTGCGCGTCCCCGTACGCATGCTCGAGCATTACCACTTCCGCCTGCGCCATCCCGATCAAAGCGAGGGCGTCGGCCAAGGCGCCGCCAAGCCGGGTGACGTGCTGGCAAAGCCATCGCCAGACGAAGGCACAGGCAAAGGGCCGGGTGGGCGCGACGAAGGCGGCATCGAGTTCGTCCTGGAATTCAAGGTCGATGACATCGTCGACTGGCTGTGGGAGGAGATGCAGCTCCCCAACCTCAAGGCGCGTGTCGGCAAATCCGAAGAAGCCGACTGGACCCGCGAAGGCTGGGACCGAAAGGGCGCGCGCTCGCGCCTCGACCGGCGACGAAGCCTGCGCGAGTCGATCAAGCGTCGCTCGATGAGAGACGAGGGACCCGCATTCACCGACGACGACCTGCGCTTCCGCCAGCTCACGCGGCGTGAACAGCCCTCGATCCAGGCCGTCGTCTTCCTGTTGATGGACGTCTCCGGCAGCATGTCGGAGCGTGACCGCCAGCTCGCCAAGTCTTTTTTCTTCTGGGCGGTTCAGGGCCTGCGGCGTCAGTATCGGCATCTCGATACGGTATTCGTTGCCCATACCACGGAAGCGTGGGAATTCAACGAAGACGAGTTCTTCAAGGTGAGCGGCAGCGGCGGCACGGTCGCCTCCACCGGCTTCCTCAAAGTCCGCGAGATCATCGAAAGCCGCTACTCGCCGGCGCGCTACAACGTATACCTGTTCTATGCGTCGGACGGCGACAACTATTCGGCGGACCGACCGCACGCCGAAGCGGCGCTGCAAACTCTCGCCGACATGGCCAACTACTGCGGCTACCTCGAAGTGTCTTCGGCTTCGCAGCGCCAGCTCGCAACCGAGACCGGCGGTCTCTTCAAGTCTCTTGGCGACGCGGGCAAACCAGTTGGCAGCTTCGCGCTCAACCGCATCGAGGACATCTGGGAAGCGGTGCGGCACTTCTTCCAGCACCAGGCGAGCGATACGGAGCCGGCGAAGTGAGGCAGCCCACCCCATGAACAAGAGCGAGTGGCGCGAGTATCTGCCGCGAATGGAGCGTCTCGCGACGCAGGCCGGGCTCGCTTACAACCCGGTCGACTTCGAAGAAGTCCCCACCAGCTTCATGATGGAGATTTCCGTCTACGGGCTGCCAGTACGCATGCCGCACTGGTCGTTCGGCGTGCGTTACATCTATCAGCTGGTCCAGCATCGCATGGGCCACTCGCGACTGTTCGAAGTCGTGTTCCCGGGCAACCCCGGCCACGCTTATCTCGCCAACACCAACAGTGTCGCCGAGAACATCCTCGTCGCGGCGCACGTTCTCGGCCACGCGGATTTCTCCCGTAACAATATGTTGTTCGTTCGCAGCCGCGACCAGGTGGGTGACAACATCGTCGAGCACGCCGCGAGTCATGCGCGACAGATCTCGCTCGCCATAGAGGAGCATGGCCTCAAGAGAGTTGAGGCGGTCCTCGATGCCGCGCTGGCCCTGGAACAACACGTCGACGTGAACCAGCGCGTGCAACGGGAACGGTATCCGGAGTACCTGCCGCCGAAAGGTGCCGCGCTCGACGATACGTTCCGCCAGCGCTTTGCTTCGCTGGATGTCGCACCCGAATCCAAGGATGGTGCCGCCGGCACGCGGCAGCGCGCGCCGGTACCGCCGCGCCCCGAGGGCGACCTGTTGTGGCTCATCGCGAACTACGCGCCGGAGCTCGAAGGCTGGGAACGAGACATCTTCCTCGCGGTACGCGAGGAGTCGTTCTATTTCTTCCCGGTCTTCGCCACCCAGATCATGAACGAGGGCTGGGCGTCCTATTGGCACGCTCGCCTGCTGCGCGAGGCGGACTTCCTGCCGCAACAGTCGTATGTCGATGCGATCAAGTGCCACTCGGATGTTGTCCGTCCGCTGGCCACTGGCGAGCGAGTGGCGCTCAGCATCAACCCTTATCATCTCGGCTTCTGCCTGTGGGAGGCGATCGTCGAAGAGCAAGGGCTGGAAGCGGCGCGTCTCATCCAGCAGCAGGACGATGACTTCAGCTTCGTGCGCAACCAGCTGACCTGGGAACGCGCCGAGAAACTCGAACTGTTCCGCTTTAGGGCCGATTCGAGCGGTCAGATCAAAGTGGCAGAAGCCGATCTCAGCGCGTTGCACGAAGCGCTGCTCGCGCCCAAGTTCAATTTCGGTGCGCCGAGCGTGGCGGCGCGGCACATTCGCGTCGACGGCACGCTCGAGCTGGAGCACGACCACAAGACCGACGGGCGCGGGCTCGACGTCGAGCGTGGCAAGAAGGTCATCGAATACCTGCAACGCGTTTGGCGCCGTCCCGTCATCATGCAGACCATCGACGAACACGGTGCCGAGCTCGAATTCACCGTGCCAATGGCGCCGGTCAACGCCTGATCAACGTTGCTTCCTCCGGATGTGAAGCAGCTTGTCGATTTCGGCAACGACTTCCCCGGACTCATCCAGCACGTGCACGTTGAACGTAGGCTCGATCCTGCCCTGCGAGTCGGCCTGTGCGCGCAATGAATCGATCTGCTCCTGCGTAAGCCGGAACTCAGCGCGCACTGTCCCCTTTCCCGGCCTGCGGAAGCGGATGCTTGCCGCCTTGTCCCACACGATGTAGTCGGGCCCCAGGTTCTCGATCAGCATCACCATGTAGAAGGGATCGGCCATCGAATAGAGCGATCCGCCGTAGTGAGTGCGCACGTAGTTGCGGTTCCACCAGTGCAGCTTCATCTCGACGTCGATCTCGCGCAGGTCCTCGCTCATGCGCGCGATGCGGATACCCGCGCCGAGAAAGGGCGGGTAGAACCGCAGGAATTTCAGCAGGCGGCGTGACGCCGGCATTCAGCCGCCGCTCCTGCGGACGCTCACGAGCAGCATGGTCGCGGCTATCAGTGTTACGCACGCGGCCGCTGAGAAGGCCGTGGCCGAGCCCGCCCACTCCCACAGCGATCCGAAGATCACCGCACCGGGCAGAATCAGCAGCCCGCTCACGAGGTGATACCAGCCGAACGCCGTGCCCCGCTGCGACGGCGCCGCAACGTCTCCGACGAGTGAACGTTCCGCCGATTCGGTGATCGCCAGCGTGCCGGAATACGCCAGGAAGAGCATCCAGACGGCCCATGGTTGCGTGGGCACGAGCCCAGCGAGTGCCGCGAGCGTGAGTACTCGCAACGTCCAACCCCCGATCAGCACGGGCAAGCGTCCCAAGCGATCGGAGATAATTCCCGCGGGAAGCGCCACGCACATCTTGAGAACACTTGCCAGCGCCCAGAGCAACGGCACCATTGCGACCGGCAGACCATGGTCCTTCGCCCACAGCACCAGGAACGTCTCGGGCGTCGTGGCGAGCGCCAGCGCGCCGCAGGCCACGAGCAGGCGCTGCAGGCGCCGATCCAACGTGCGCCAATCGAGCAACGGGCCGGCTGGTGCCGACGGGCGCGACTCTTCGCTGGGCACACCGAACACGAGCGCTGCCACGACAGCGATGCCGATGACTGCCGAAGCGACGAACACCTCGCGTAGCGCGAATCCTGCGGAGAGCAGCGCGAATGCGAGCAACGGCCCGACAACCGCACCCATGTGATCCATCGAGCGGTGAAAGCCGAACGCTCGTCCACGAATTTCGGGCGTCGTGACTGCAGCGATCATCGCATCGCGCGGTGCCGTGCGTATGCCCTTACCCACGCGATCGAGAAAGCGCAATCCGAGCACCAGGGTCCAGCTCATCGCGAATCCGATCAGCGGGCGCACGCCATTCGAGAGCGCATAGCCGCCCACTACCAAGCGCTTGGAGTTCCAGCCGCGGTCGGTCAACCAACCGGAAACGAGCTTGAGCACGCTCGCGGCGGATTCCGCCGCGCCTTCGATCAGGCCGACGATGGCAGGACCGGCGCCGAGCGTCGCAGTCAGGAAAACCGGCAGGAGTGGCGTCACCATCTCGCTCGCTGCGTCGTTGAGCAGCGAGACCACGCCGAGGACAATGACGGTGCGCGGAAGGGTCAGTGTCATTCGGTTAGAATTCTAGCGTGCCGTACGCCCTTGAATCCTGCGTGGCGCCGCGCCCGTCAACCCCAATGATCTCTCGAACCCGTTCATCTCGAGAGCAGTCGCCCGCGCGAAGGAGCTTCGATGATGTCCCGTAATGCCCTCATAGCAACCGGTCTCGCCGGCTGCGTGATCGCACTCACAGCTTGCATGGTGCACGGAAAACCGGCGGCGGGTTCCACGGCTTCGCCGTCGACGTCGCAAGCTCCCGCCAGCAACGATACAGCCACGTTGCCCCCTGCCGCCGTGGTTGAGCGAGGACGGGAGGCGCTGCGTGCCGCAGGCTTGTCAGCCAACCTGAAACTGCTCACCGGCGAAGAGACGCAGTGGAACGATTCGAGTCTCGGGTGCCCTCAACCGGGCACGATGTACACGCAGGTGATCACGCTGGGCTATGTGCTGCGTTTCGCGGATCGAAACGCCACACACGAGGTGCACGTCGCCGGCGATACTGCGATCGTTTGCTCACCCCAGCTCAACACAGGCGTCCCGAAACGCTCGACTGCTGGCTACCGTGCGCGTGACCTCGACGCTGTCGTCGAGACCGCCCGCGCCGATTTGGCGGCCAAACTCAACCTGAAGATCGAAGACGTCAGCCTGAGAAACTTCGAACCGACAACCTGGCCCGATACGCGTCTCGGCTGTGGCGAGCCACTCGCGGACGCCGCACCCGGCCCCGTGCGTGGCTTCAAGCTGAAGTTCGCGACCAGCAGCCAGTACTACACCTACCACACCGATTTGAACCGCGCCTTCCCCTGCCCGCCCATCGCGACTGAGTAGTACCCAAAAAAAACAGGGCCACGTTGCCGTGGCCCTGTCTGCTGACAGCCGGTGGCGGCCGTCAATACTCAGCACGTGCCTTCACTCGGCACTCTCGTTCATTCCTCGTCCTCGTGACCGAAGCCGCCCGGCGCCGCGAACACGGCCCAGTCCTGCACCCAGTCGTGATTGTTCGGGAAGAGCCAGAGCGTCCTACCCTCGCGATTCACGTCGATGTGCACCGAGTCGCCCTTCGCGAGCCCGAAGCTGTTCAGATTCGGAACGATCTCGTTGGCGAGATCGATGCTGCCGGTCTGAACATCGGTGTTGCCTTGGCGGTCGGAGGTCACCAGCCGGTAGTTGAAGCTGGTGGGCACCTGTCCAGGCGCGCTCGCCTTGGCTGTGAACGGCAGGACCACAACGCGATCGTTGAAGTCCCACGCGCCCACGATCCAGTCGAGGAATGCGCCCTGTGTGGTGCCCGGGAACGTGGCCGATCCGACCGGGAACTGAGCGGTCACGTAAGTGCCGATAACCCCCGTAGACTGGAATACCGTCCAGTCGCGGGCCGCGAGCCGGACGTCGTCGGTGCCGTTCTTGTCGACGTCGAGGAACAGATCGACTTCAAGGTTCGAGATGTGGTCCCAGGGATGCTCCATTGCGATCCCGAACTCGACGACCTGATCGCCGCCGTAGGCAGTCGGATCGGCGCGACGCACACCCAGGTGCGCGATCGAGCCGTAGCCGCCATCTGCGCCCGTGCCGCCACTCGCAACCCAAGTGAAGCCGTCCGCAAAGCCGATGGCCGGGCCCTTGTTCGTGATGTCGAGACCGAACGAGCCGGCGCCCGGGCTTGCAATCATCCCGGAAGCGGAATCGACCGCCGCCAGGTAGCCGACGCGCAGGGAGTCCGTGCCGTCGCTGAACACGCACCAGCCGTCCACTTCGCGCTGGCTGACCGACGCGTTGTCGAAGATGCCGGCAGCCGGAGCAGCGCTCGGATCGAAGCGCAACTTCATCTGCAGCACGCGCGTGCCATATCGGCCGACGGACGCGCTACTCGGGCATGTCACTGTCACGCCCGGATAGGTGGCGCGTGGCACGTGAGTCACGGAGAAGCTGCGAGTGTTCCTGGTCATGTTGTTGAGGTACACCGTCTGCGACACGGTCGTGCTCTGCGTCGGGTTGATGCGTCCGAAGGACACACCGCCCGGCGTGACGTAGCTCGACAACGCGGCAGCGCGATCGACACGCAGCGCACCTACGCCGTTACGCGCCAGGCTCGTGTCTGCGCTGTTCGACGGGTTCACGTCCACTGTGGAGTTCTGCAACAGCGCCTTGATGACGTACTGCTGGTCCCTCGGGAACTTCTGACGCAACACGGCTGCGGCGCCGGCGACATGGGGCGTCGCCATCGAAGTGCCCTGGTTCGGCGCCGAGCCGTTGCCCGTCGCGACACCCGTCGAGATGATGCCCACGCCCGGAGCGGCGATGTCCGGCTTGAACTGCGTGCCACCCGACCCGGGGCCGCTCGACGAGAAGACCGCGATGCGGTCCTGCTTCGTCGGATCCGGACCGAATCCGAAGGTGGCCGTGACCGGGCTCGCGGTGTCGGTCGTCGCTTGCGCGGCGATCGCGAGGCCGTCCGCCTGGCTCACCATGACGCCGGGGATTGCCGCGGTAATCGCGCCCATCACGATCGGGTCGCCCGCCACGTTGTTGAACGCGATCATGGCGCGCGCGCCTGCGTTGAGAGCGTTTTGTGCCTTAACGGCGAACGTGCATCCAGCAGGGTTGCCCGCGGGCACGCCACCACGCTGCACCAGCACGATGTTGCCGCTGACGGCCGCAGCATTCGTAAGCGCTAAACAGCCATCCAGGGGCGCTGCTTCGACCACCGTGTCGCTGAGCGGCGCAACACTCGACACGCGCGCCGGGCTCGTGCCCTCTTCGTTGAACTTCACGCCCGCGATCGCCACCGGGGCATCGATGGTCAGGGTCGCGAAGTTGCGACCGCCGGGAACGTTTGCAGCCACCGAGATCGACTGGTCGGCGATAGCCGGAGCGCTCGTGATGTACGGCACGTCACCGGCGTTGCCGGAGGCCGATACCACAATGATGCCGACGTTCGAGGCATTCTCCGCCGAGATCGCTGAAGGATCCGCTGGCTCGCCGAAATTCGAGCCGAGGCTCATGTTGATCACGTCGAGGTGATCGCTCATGTCGCCATCGGCGTTCGGGTCCATCGCCCACTCGATTGCGAGCGAGGTCAGATTGGTCGAGCCGCTGCCGTCACTGAACACCTTGAGCGCGTAGAGCAGAGCATCAGGCGCCACGCCTTTGCCGATCGTGGTCCCGACGCCGAATCCCGCCGCGGAGCCCGCGACGTGGCTGCCGTGACCGTTGCGATCGAGCGGATCCGGATCCGGATCGGGTGTCGGATCAGCGGCGCCCGCCGTCGCGCTGTAAGTTGGCCCGGCGAAGTCGAAGCCGCCCACGACCTTCGCGGTTGGGAAGGTCCCCGGCTCGATGATCTGGCGATTGTTGGTGTTGTAGGCCTCTACCGTGCCCGGACCGCCGAAGTTGGCATGCGTGTAATCGATGCCGGTATCGATGATCCCGACCTTGATGCCGGCGCCTGTATAGCCCGCGGCATTCACCGCAGCGCCGCCGATCCACGGGACGCTGGTGGCGTTGGCAAGCTCATGTGTCTCCACGCGACCCACCGAACGCACGCCTGGCATGCCGCGGAGGCTCGCTAATTGTCCCGCCTCCACGATCACGCGAAAGCCATTGGCTCCAACGCGTTGGGTTGAGAGCTCTGTCGCGCCGAGCGACTCGAGCGCGCCACGGAACGCGGCCTGCTCCGCATCGACGCGCGCGGCCTGCGCCATCTGGGCTTCGCGGCTCGCGTAGGAGCCGTTCACGGCCATTTGTGCCGCGTTCAATTCCGACACTGAAGGCGTGCTCAGGCGGACGAAGACCTCGACTGGTGCCTGGCTCGCCTCCACGGACGAGCGTTCGAGACTGTCGGCAGATATCGCGCCCTGCGACGAAATGCCGAGAATCGTGCCGACCGCGAGCGCGAGCGCCCGGTGCCGGAACGGACCTGCGGTGAGTTTCATGAGCTGCATCCCCTTTTTGAAGTTGTTGGAGACAAGCAGCGCGCGCATGACGCGTCGGCCGATCGCGCGGGAAGCCAATGTACATAGCGGCCGCCCGATCGAAATGACCTACGAATCTTGCCGTGCTCGGGACTGTGGCTTTCGCAACTGAGTGGTGAGTCGAGTCCGGCGCGTGACGCCGCAAGGCGCTGCGCACTTGTCCGTTGATCCCGCAGCGAACCTACTCTACGAGTTGGTGGAATTCAATCCCGCAAAAAGACATGTTCGTCCCCGACTGAACATAATGACTGCGCGATCACAGCGCCGTCAGAGCAAAAATTCCTCAGCGGGTGCGCGCAAGTTGTAGTTCGAGCTCATTGCGCGACCGTAAGCGCCGGCGTTTGCGATCAGCAGAATGTCGCCCTCGCGTGTCGGCGGCAGCAAGCGATCGACGCCGAGCTGATCGCCGCTCTCACAGATCGGTCCGACGACGTTGCAGGTCTCGGTCGCGGGCTCATCGAGGCGTGTGAGGTTGACGATTTCGTGGTGCGAGCCGTACAGCGCCGGCCGAATCAGGGAGTTCATGCCGGTCGCCACGCCCACGTAGCGGAAGTCGCCCTTGCCCTTGAGCTGCGTCACCTGTGCGAGCAGCACACCAGCCTCAGCTACGATGAATCGCCCCGGCTCGAGCCACAGTTCCATCCCAGGCTGGGCCTTGCGCACTGATTCGAGCGCCTGGTCGAGCTGCGCCAGATCGAGCGGCAGTTCGCCCGGTCGCTCTGGAACGCCCAAGCCCCCGCCCAGATCGATGATGTGTGCGTCCGGAAACCGGCTGCGCAGCCCCGCAAGCAGTTCCGCGGTCTCAATCCAATTGCGAATGCTGAAAATGCCGCTCCCGGTGTGCGCATGCAGGCCAACGATGCGCACGCCAGTGGACTCGGCGAGGCGCGC
>DATIEU010000062.1:0-2040 GCA_035455565.1 Steroidobacteraceae bacterium
CAGCGCGAAATTCAGCCGGCGAGAACTCCCGTCGATAGCGGGAAGCCCGCGCAAGGTGCGCCTGCAGCGCCGAAAAAGGAACCGAAAAAAGAACCGACCGCGAGCGCGTACGGCAGCACCATGCCCACACAGCGCTTCGCCGCCGCGCAACTGCCGGCAATGCCAGCGTTGATCTCGCTCGGTACACCGACGCTCACGGTGAGCGAAGGCGCGGTCGCGGCGGTACTGCGGCTCGAGCGCACACAACAGCTCAACGGCCGCGTGCAGGTGACCTGGCGCGCCGACCCCGGGACCGCGGAAGCGGGCCGGGATTTTTCGCCGGTTATGGGGGTGGCGGACTTCGCCGACGGGCAGAGTACACGCGCGATCTATATTCCGCTGCTCAACGACCGCTTGGCGGAGCGCGACGAGACTTTCACGGTGGAGGTCTTCTCGACCGACGACGGTGTGCGCATATACCCGACGGCCCGCGCGCAGGCCACGATCCGCGACGACGATTGAGATCGGCGGTCCTGTACGGGACCGACCTCGGCGCTGCGCTGCAGAGACCTCAGTAGTAGGCGCTGTCGTTGCGCTCCCGCGAGCGATTCAGCACCACGCCGATGAGATTCATTTCCGAGAGCACTTCCTGCGCGCCGCGCAGCAGGGTACGCCCGGTCACGCCCTCCGATACCACCAGCAGCATGGCATCGATCTGCGGCGCGAAGGCGAGCACGTCGTCGGAGGCGAGCAGCGGCGGCATGTCGAACACCAGGATGCGGCGCGGCACCTCGCGCTCGAGCGTGTGCAGCAGCTCGAGCATGCGCGGCGAGGTGAGGTATTCGGAGGACTGCTGAAACGGTCGCGTGGTGGGAATGATCGCGAGACGCTCCATGCCGATGTCATAGATGATGTTGTCGATGCTGGCCTCGCCCGTCAGGTACTCGCTCAGGCCCCGCTCGATGTCGAGACCGAGGTAGCTCGCCATCTGCGGACGCTGCAGGTCGAGGTCTATCAGGTAGACCCACGTATTGACGTCCTGGGCCAGCGCCATCGCGAGATTGACCGCGGTGAGAGTCTTGCCCTCGCCGGCCGCGACACCCGACACCGCGAGCGAATGCCACTTATGGTGCTCGAGCCGGCGCAGCACGCGTGTGCGCAGGATCTTGAAGGCGCGCAGCGCCGCCTTGTCCGACACCATGGGCAGGATGCAATGCCGCTCCATGCGCCGCGGATCGGGCGTGATATGGGGATAGCGACGCACCGAGGCGGCGTCTACCGGAACCGTCGACGGGCGGCGCATGCGGGGACGCGTCGCTCCGGTATCGAGGGCGTAACGGGCGCCGCCGTTATCCGAGGCCCGGCGCATCGCGTCTTCGATGATGCTCATGATCGGTTAGGACTCCGCCTGCTCGCGAGAACCGCTCGCGCTACAACCATAACTGCAGACCCTGAAAAGCCGCCCAGATTCCCGCCGTCACGCATGCCGCGATGGTGACGAAGCGCCAGGTGCGCCGGCGCAGGGCCACGGAGTTGCGGATGCTGGGGATCGAAACCAGCGGCGACACCGACAGAACGTCGCGCACATCGCGCCCGCCGCGCACGGTCTGATCGAGCGCCTCGCGAGCCACCGTAAAGGTCAGGGCGATGATGATGGCGAGGATAATGCCCACCACCGCAATGACGGCGCGCTGCGGCTTGGAGGGCTCCGTCGGCAGGAGCGGCGCCTGGACGACACGGAACTCATCGGCCCGCCCGCCGGCGATGGCTGCTTCGGTAACCTCGGCGTCCATCTGGCGATTGAGGAGCTGCTCATACTTGGCGCGCGCGATGGTGAGATCGCGGGTGACGTTCTGGTACTCGCGCTCCACCTGCGGCGTCTCGACGATCTGTCGCTCGAGACCACCGAGTTTCCCGCGCAGCTCGGCGCTGCGCGCCTGCAGGGCCCCGATCTGCGTGTCGATGGCGTTCAACTGCGTCTGCAGCTGCATGGTCATCGGCGTGCGCGCGGTACCACTCGTGCTGCTGCCCTCACCCGCGGCGATGCGCGCCTGGAGCGCA
>DATIEU010000063.1:0-6059 GCA_035455565.1 Steroidobacteraceae bacterium
AGACCGACGCCGCCATAGATGAACAGCGGGTTGTACGCGCGGCCAGGATTCTCGCCGACCTGTTGAGCCGCAGCCTTGGCGAGCTGGTTGCTCTTGCCCTCGACGAAGTTGGCAAAAGTAAAGTCGGGATTGAGCCGACCGCCGATGACGATGGGCTCGACGCGGCGCGCGCGGGTGCCGTTGGTCACCACCGGCGCAGCCGCGGCCGCGTTGGCGCGCGAGCCGACCTCGAGCTGGATCTGCGGCGCGCTGGTCTCGGCGACCGCGTCCATCAGCTCCTCGATGCGCGTGCGCAGGTTCTGCGTGAGCCAGTCGACCACGTAGCGATTCGGCGCCAGGAGCTTCAGAACGCCGTCTTCCTCGACGGCCTGCAGCGGTCGCACCCAAGTGTTGAACTGTTGCTCGGGAATCTCGGACTCGAGCAGTCGCAGACAACGATTCCACAGCGACGCTTCCACGAGCGCGACTCCGTGAGTGGGCGGCGAGGTACGGGAATGAAAAGGGAGCGAAGTCTATAACGCCCGCGCAGCGCGCGCCACGGCAGAATCACGGCGCGCCGCAGCGGGCGCGCGTTGTATTGACACCCCTCCGGGTGCTGCGTACCCTTGCCGCCTTTCGCGTGCGGCCCGGTCACGCGTCGAACACACAAGAATCGTTGAAGAATGAAGCGTACTTACCAGCCCAGCAAAGTGCGTCGCAAGCGAACCCACGGTTTTCGCGCGCGCATGGCAACCAAGAAGGGCCGGCAGGTGTTGAGCCGCCGGCGCGCGAAGGGACGCAAGCGTCTCACCCCGTAACGCGCGGCCGCGGAGTTCAGATCGGGTCGTTCACGTTCAGCGCCCGCCAACGCCTCCGTAACCAGGCGGAGTTCGAGCATGTCTACAAGAGCGGGCAGCGACACAATCAGACCTACTTCCAACTCATCGCGTGTGCCAACGCACTCGGCCATCCGCGGCTTGGGCTGTCGATCGCCGCGCGCAGCATCAGGCATGCCGTCGCGCGCAACCGCATTCGCCGCCTGGTCCGCGAACTCTTCCGCCTCAGCCAGCACGACCTGCCGGCCGTCGACATCGTCGTGGCGGCGCGCACCGCAGCCCGCACGGCGAGTGCCGCTGAGCTGCGTGCCGACCTCGAACGCGCCTTGAGCGCGATCCGCAAGCAGTGCGCCTCATCCTCCAATCGCTCGTCCACGCCTACCGCTGGCTGATCAGCCCGCTGCTCGGGCCGAACTGCCGCTTCTATCCGAGCTGCTCGGCGTATGCGCTCGAGGCACTCGAGCGCTTCGGCGCGCTGCGCGGCTCGTGGCTGATCGTTCGGCGGCTGGGCCGGTGCCATCCGTGGCATCCAGGCGGCTTCGATCCCGTGCCGGGTCACGAGAATGAGTGCACGGCGCTGAAGAGCCTGCCGCATGGCTAACCAGAGAATTTTCCTGTGGGCCGCGCTCGCGCTCGTCCTCTGGTTCAATTACGACGCCTGGCAGCGCGACTACGCGCCCAAGCCCGCACCCGAAGTGGCCAGGAGCGAAGCGCCGGGTGAGACACCCGCGACTGCTCCGCCGGCGTCCACGCTCGATGATGTTCCGGCGCCGCCGAGCAGCGATGCCGCGCCGAGTCCTGCCCCCGCGCAAGCGGCTCCCGCCGCTCCCGCCGCCACGCCGGACCTCGAGTCCGGCAATGACATTCGCGTACTCACCGATGTCATCGACCTGCGCATCGGGCTGCAGGGCGGCGACCTCAAGCGTGCCGAGCTCCTCAGGTATCCGAAGGACAAGCACCACCCGGACGTGCTGGTGCGGCTCTTCAACGACGATCCCGCGCACCCGTTCGTCTTCCGTTCCGGACTGACGAGCGGCACGCCCGGCGCACAACCCGATCATCTCGCGACGTTCAGCGCGCCGGCGAAGGAATATCGGCTGGCCGATGGCGCCGACGAAATCAAGGTGCCACTCACGTGGACGGACGGACAGGGCCTCACCGTCACCAAGACCTACACCTTCAAACGCGGTCGCTATGCCATCGGGCTCGAGTACGCGATCGACAACCAGAGCGGCCAGGAATGGCGTGCGGCACCGTACCTGCACTTCCTGCGGCAACAACCCGTCGTCAAGCGCTCGATGTTCGACGTCGAAAGCTATGCGTTCATGGGTCCGGCGATCTACGCGCCCGACGGCGAGAAGTATCGCAAGCTCAAGATCGACGATGACGAGGACCGCGTGTTCTCGGAGAGCATCAAGAACGGTTGGCTCGCGGCCATGCAGCACCACTTCGTGACCGCCGCCGTGCCGACGTCCGACCAGGCTTACCAGTACAACCTGCGCGTCGACAATGGCCAGTACCTGTTGGGTGCCGTTGGACCTTCGCTCACCTTCGCGCCCGGCGCTCGCGAAACCGTGACGGAGACATTGTTCGTCGGGCCCAAGTTGCAGGCCGAGCTCGAAACCACCGGACCGGAGCTCGATCGCGTCGCCGACTACGGCCGGCTGACGATCATCGCGAAACCGCTGTTCCTGCTGCTGCAGTGGGTGCACAACCTCACGGGTAACTGGGGCTGGGCGATCGTGCTGGTGACGGTGCTCATCAAGCTCGCGTTCTATCCGCTGAGCGAGGCGAGCGGCCGTTCGATGGCCAAGATGCGTGCGCTCGCGCCACGCATCAAGAACATCCAGGAGCGCTACAAGGACGACCGCGAGCAGCTCGGGCGGCAGATGATGGAGCTCTACAAGCGCGAGAAGATCAATCCGCTCGCCGGCTGCCTGCCGATCATCGTGCAGATCCCGGTGTTCCTCGCGTTCTACTGGGTGCTGCTCGAGAGCGTCGAGATGCGCCAGGCGCCCTTCATGCTGTGGATCGACGATCTCTCCTCGCGCGATCCGTTCTTCGTGTTGCCGCTGCTCATGGGCGCTGCCATGTTCGGTCAGTACAAGCTGAACCCCGCGCCGCCCGATCCCATCCAGGCGAAGGTGTTCATGTTCATGCCGATCATCATGACCGTGATGTTCGCGTGGTTCCCGGCGGGCCTGGTGCTCTACTGGCTCACCAACACGGTGCTCTCGATCGCGCAGCAGTGGCGCATCAACCGCGTCGTTGAAGCGCAGGCCAAGAAGCACGCCACTTAGCGCCAGCGCTCGCGAGCCGTGTGGCAAGGGCGGCTTCGCAGCGCTAGGCTTGGCGCCGGGCACTTCCGGTTCGAGCATCCGCCGATGTCCTCAGCCGACACGATTGTCGCCGCCGCCACGCCGCCGGGACGCGGCGGCATCGGCATCGTCCGCATTTCCGGTGCGCTCGTGCCCGACATCGCGCGCACGCTGTTGGGGGAATTGCCAGAGCCGCGCATCGCCAGCGCGCGTGATTTTCGCGCTGCGAATGGCGAGCTGCTCGACAGTGGATTGGCGCTCTACTTCCCCGCACCGCACTCCTTCACCGGCGAGCATGTGCTCGAGCTGCATGGGCACGGCGGCCCGGTGGTGATGGACCAACTCGTGCGGCGCGCGCTCGAACTCGGCGCGCGAGCGGCACAGCCGGGCGAGTTCACGCAGCGCGCATTTCTCAACGACAAGCTCGATCTCGCGCAAGCCGAAGCGATTGCAGATCTCATCGACAGCGGCTCGACGCAGGCGGCACGCGCCGCGTTGCGCTCGCTGCAGGGTGAATTCTCGGCGATGGTGCAGGGCCTGGGCGAGGCGCTCACGGACTTGAGGACCTATGTCGAGGCGGCAATCGATTTCCCGGAAGAGGAGATCGATTTTCTCGCTGACGAGGAGCTCACGCGCCGCCTCGAAGTCGTGCTCGGCCATTTCGATGGGGTCGCGAAGGCGGCGCGGCAGGGGCAGCTGCTGCGCGACGGCATCACCGTGGTGATCGCGGGGGCGCCTAACGCCGGCAAATCGAGCCTGCTCAATCGGCTCGCGGGCTACGACGCCGCCATCGTGACCGCCATCCCGGGCACCACGCGCGACGTGCTGCGCGAGCGCATCGACATCGATGGCCTGCCGCTGCACGTCATCGATACCGCGGGATTGCGCGAGAGCGGCAACGTCGTCGAAAGCGAAGGTGTGCGGCGGGCGCGCGTCGAGCTCGCGCGTGCCGACCGGATCTTGTTCGTGGTCGATGCCGCCGCGGATCCCGAGGCGCAAGCTTTCGAGCGCGAGCGCAACGCACTGCCACCGGGACTTCCGGTCACCGTGGTTCTCAACAAGGCCGACCTGGTCGAGCGCGAGCCTTCGCTCAATGCGCACAGCGTGCCGCCGCGGATCTGGATGTCGGCACTCACCGGCGCGGGGCTCAAGCTGCTGCGCGCTCATCTCAAGACCTGCGTTGGATTCTCCGCCACCGAAGCGGGCAATGTTTCGGCGCGTCGTCGGCATCTCGATGCACTGACGCGCGCGCGTCAGCACGTTGATCTGGGCCGCGAGCAATTGCGCACCCGCCGGGCCGGCGAGCTGCTGGCGGAAGAACTGCGTCAGGCGCAGGCGGCGCTGGGCGAGATCACCGGCGAGGTCACGAGCGACGATCTGCTGGGGCGGATCTTCGCGACGTTCTGTATCGGCAAGTAGGGCTCAGCGGAAGGGAAGCTGGGGTGGCAGCTCAGGCAGGTTCTTGGGGTCGGTGGCGTCGGGCTTTTCCTGCTTGCCGCGCGTCTGATCGGGAGGCAGCGGGAAGAAGATTCGCCAGGCATCGGTCGGGTGCAGCAGCGCCCAGAACGGCGCGGCAATCGCGGGCCAGATTTCCGGCGTAACCGTTGGCGGTCGCTCACGCGTGCTCTCCACCTCGACGTCGCTCTCCTCTTCACTCCTGGCTTTTGCCAGGAGCGCTTCGATCTGCTCCTCGGTGTAGACGTCGTGAAGACTCGGCGCACGCAGATCGAGATTGTCGTTGGGGGGACCTTCCCTGGAAGGCGCGTTAGCCGGAGGCGTGGCGGGCTCCTGGGCCGCGAGCGTTCCGGTGAGTGCCATGGCAAGCAGCGCTACGACGATGAGCGGGCCGGGCAGTTTGCAGATGTGCGTCGCGGAGTACACGGCGTGCGGCAGCCAGTGTAGTGAATGTCGCAGTAGACCGCGCCTTTTCCGTCATCGTTCCACGGTATCCTGCTGTGCCATGTCCGCCCTGACTGCCATCGACCGCGCATGAGCACCCTCAAACGCCGCGATGTACTGCGGCAGGCGCTCTTCGCATCGGCCGCTCTCTCGCTCGGCCACTGGTCGGGACGGGCGCCGGCGCAAGCGCGCTTCGAGCGCGATCCTTTCTCCCTCGGCGTCGCGTCCGGATATCCGAGCGCGGAGGGCATGGTGTTGTGGACGCGCCTCGCGCCTGACCCGCTGGCACCGGATGGCGGCATGCCGCCATCGGCTGTCCCGGTCACCTGGGAAGTGAGCCGCGACGAACAGTTTCACGGCGTCGCGAGTCGTGGTGTCGCCTATGCGGAGCCCGATTGGGCACATAGCGTGCACGTCGAAGTCCAGGGCCTCGAGCCCGCGCGCGAATATTGGTATCGATTTTCCGCGGGGGGAGCCCGCAGCCGCGTTGGACGCACGCATACCGCACCGGCGTCGGGCGCCAGGGTCGAACGCCTGCGCGTAGCCGTCGCCTCGTGTCAGCAATACGAGCATGGCTACTACGCGGCCTACCGCCACATCGTCGCGGACGATCCGGATCTGATCGTGCATGTCGGCGACTACATCTACGAACTGACCTGGGGCAAGGATCTCGTCCGTCATCACGGCAGCGGTGAGTGCTACACGCTCGCGGACTATCGCGCCCGGTATGCCCTGTATCGCAGCGATCCGGACCTCGCGGCCGCGCACGCCGCCTGCCCGTGGCTCCTCACCTGGGACGATCACGAAGTCGACAACGACTATGCCGGCGATTCTTCGGAGGAGGCGGACGATCCAGAGCTGTTTCACGCGCGCCGTGCCGCCGCTTATCGGGCCTACTACGAACACATGCCGTTGCCGCGGCGTGCAGCGCCCGCAGGCGCGGCGATGCGGCTTTACACGTCGCTCCCGTTCGGCAACTTGCTCAACCTGCACCTGCTCGACGAGCGTCAATATCGCAGTCCGCTGC
>DATIEU010000064.1:0-2844 GCA_035455565.1 Steroidobacteraceae bacterium
GTTCGGGCGCGGCGAGACGGTCGCGATCGGCTGGTGGACCACGGGGCTGCTCACCGCCTCGGGGCTGAAGGCGCTCATCCTGCCCGCGATCACGCTCGGCCTGTTCCAGATGACGCTGATCCAGCGTCTCGTGCGCTCCGAAATGCTGGAGGTGCTGCGAACCGACTACATCCGATTCGCCCGCGCGCGCGGCCTGACCGACCGCGCGGTGCACTTCGGGCACGCACTCAAGAACACACTCGTTCCGGTGATCACCATTACCGGCCTGCAGCTTGGCGCCATCATCGCGTTCGCGATCATCACGGAAACGGTGTTCCAGTGGCCCGGCATGGGGCTGCTTTTCATCCAGGCGGTGAGCTTCGCCGACGTGCCGGTCATGGCGGCGTACCTTTGCCTGATCGCAATGTTCTTCGTGGTGATCAACCTGGTGGTCGATCTCCTTTACTATGCGGTCGATCCCCGCCTTCGCCTGCGCCCGACATGACCAGTCCCATCGATCGCATCCGCTCCTGGCAACCCGAGCTGACCGGCATCCGGCGCGACATTCACGCGCATCCCGAATTGTCCTTCCAGGAGCAGAGAACATCCGGGATCGTCGCCGACTATCTGCGCAAGCTGGGCGTCGAAACGCATACCGGGCTCGCCAGGACCGGGGTGGTCGGCGTCGTTCCGGGCCGGAAGAGCGGCCCGAGAAGCATCGCGCTCCGCGCCGACATGGATTGCCTTCCGATCGAGGAAGGCAACACCTTCGAGCACCGCTCGAGAAACGCGGGCCGCATGCACGCCTGCGGCCACGATGGCCACACCACGATGCTGCTCGGAGCGGCGCGCTATCTCGCGGAGACCCGCAACTTCGCCGGCACCGCGTACCTCGTGTTCCAGCCGGCCGAGGAAGGCGGCGGCGGCGGCGAGGTCATGGTGAGGGAAGGACTGTTCGAGCGCTTCCCCGCGACCGAGGTGTACGCCCTGCACAACTGGCCGGGCCTGCCGCCCGGACAGATGGCGGTGCGCGCCGGACCGGTGATGGCCGCCACCGACGAAGTGAGTATCACGCTGCGTGGCCGCGGCGGCCACGGCGCGATGCCGCATCTCGTCGTCGACCCAGTGGTGGCGGCGGCGCAGGTGATTACGGCGCTGCAGACCATCGCCAGCCGCAACGTGAGCCCGGTCGACTCGGTCGTGGTGAGCATCTGCTCGATGCAGACAAGTCAGCTCGGCGCGTTCAACGTCGTCCCGGACGACGTGCGCCTGGTCGGCACCGTGCGCACTTTCCGCCCCGAAACCCGCGACCTGGCGGAAAAAAGGCTGAAGGAGATCGTCACCAAGGTCGCCGACGGCCTGGGATGCGCGAGCGACATTCAATACAGCCGCGGCTACCCCGCCACGATCAACAGCGCGCGCGAGGCGCAGTTCGCGGCACGCGTCGGCGAGCGCGTGTTCGGCAAGGGCAACGTGGTCACCGAGCATGAGCCCACCATGGGCGGGGAGGACTTCTCCTACATGCTGCAGGCCCGGCCCGGCGCCTATATCTTCCTGGGCCAGGGCGGCGCGGCGGGCGGTTGTCTTTTGCACAATGCCAAGTACGATTTCAACGATGAGGTGATCCCGCTGGGCGCCGGCTACCTCGCCGCCCTGGTGGAAGAGGCCTCGCCGATCAAATGAGGAGAGGAGGAGGACCATGAAGAAGCTCGTATTCGCGACGCTGCTCGCATGCGCGGGGCTCGCCCACGGCGTGAACCTCAAATGGGCGGCGCAGAACGACATCCTGACGCTCGATCCGCACTCGCAGAACCACGCCACCACCAACGCGATGATGCAGCACACCTACGAGGGGCTGACGCGCTACAACAAGCAGTATCAGCCCGAGCCGAGCCTCGCGACGAGCTGGAAGCAGCTCTCCGACACGCATTGGCGCTTCACCCTGCGGAAAGGCGTCACGTTCCACGACGGCAGCCCGTTCAGCGCGGACGACGTGGTGTTCTCCTTCGGGCGCATCCAGCAGAAGCAGGGCACGATGCAGATCTACGTCACCGGCGTGAAGGAGATCGTGAAGGTCGATGACTACACCGTGGATTTCATCCTGTCGGGCCCGGTGCCGATTCTCCTCAGGAACATCGTCGACTTCCGCATCATGAGCAAGTCGTGGTCGGAGAAGCATCGCTCGCAGAACGTGCAGGATTACGCGAAGAAGGAGGAAACCTACGCTTCGCGCAACACCAACGGCACCGGCCCGTACATGATCAAGGGCTGGGCGCCGGACAAGGAGATCGTCTTCACGCAGCACAAGGGCTGGTGGGGCAAGCTCGACGGCAACGTGACCGACGTGGTGTACAACCCGGTCAAGTCGGACGCCACGCGCGTCTCGGCGCTGCTCGCGGGCGACGTGGACCTCGTCACCGACCTCCCGGTTCAAGACGTCGATCGCCTGCGCAAGGAGCCGAAGCTCAAGATCCTCGACGGCCACGAGGTGCGCACGATCTTCATCGGCATGGACCAGCACGCCGAGGAGCTCAAGTACTCGAACGTCAAGGGCAAGAACCCGTTCAAGGACGTGCGCGTGCGCAAGGCGCTCAACATGGCGGTCGATCGCGAGGCGATCAAGCGCGTGGTGATGCGCGGGCTTTCCATCCCGGCTGGCATCATGGTCGCGCCCGGCGTGCACGGCTACTCGAAGGACATCGACGTGGTGATGAAGCCCGACCCCGCCGGCGCGAAGAAGCTGCTCGCCGAGGCGGGCTATCCCGACGGCTTCGAGTTCACGCTCGACTGCCCGAACAACCGCTACGTCAACGATGAGAAGATCTGCCAGGCGCTGGTCGGCATGTGGGCCAAGGCCGGGCTGCG
>DATIEU010000065.1:0-14969 GCA_035455565.1 Steroidobacteraceae bacterium
TGCCGGCGGAGTCACAGGAGTACTCGCGGCTGCGTTCGCGCATGTGGATACGCGTGCTGACCAACGAGCGTCAGGGAGGCGCGTGACCGCAAGCGCATCCATCGTTCCCACACCCGTCGGCGTCGGGGAGCGCGTCGCGGAGCTCGATGTGCTGCGCGGCGTCGCACTCTTCGGTGTGTTCCTGATGAACATCGTGGGCTTTGGCCGCGCGATGTCCACGGGGCAACAGCTCTTGTCATTGCCGAATGCGCCGTTCGACCTGACCCTCGCGCAGATCCTCGAGTGGCTGGTCGCCGACAAGGCGAACACCCTGTTCGCCTTCCTGTTCGGCCTCGGTTTCTATCTCCAGATGCAGCGCCTCGAGGCTCGCGGCGTCGACTTCGAGCGCATCTACCTGCGCCGCCTCACGTTTCTACTGGTACTCGGCATCATTCACGTGGTGTTCCTCTGGACCTGGGACATCCTGCACCTGTACGCGCTCGCGGGCTTCGCGCTGTTCGCAATGCGCGGCGCGAGCAATCGCACCTTGTTGGTGGGTGGTGTGCTGCTGGCGCTCTTCGGACGCACCGCGCACGACGCACTGCTCGAATTCACCGGCGTCACGGGTTGGCATGGATGGCCCGATCCGTACGCGGACGAGGTCCTCCTGGCACGGCAGGAGGTCATGCTCCACGGCGACTTCCTCAGCCTGGTCCGAGCCTTTGCCGAATACACCTGGGTCGACTACATCCTGGAAGGATTCCTTATCGGCTGGTTCCTGTATGTGCTGGGACGTTTCATGGCGGGCGCGTGGGTTGGCCGGCAGGATTGGTTGCAGAATGCCTCGGCGCATCTCGGCGGCTTCCGACGCGTGCTGCGCATCGCACTACCCGCCGGACTGATCGCGGCAGGTCTCGCACAGATTATCGAGATTTACGACCGCGGCGGCCGATTGCCGCCCTGGGATCACTGGGAGTTTCTGGCGTCGAGCCTGCATCTCCTGTCCACCCCGGTGCTGGCAACCGGGTACCTGTGCGCGATCGTGGTGGGCCTGCACACTTCGCTCGGTCAGAAGCTGCTCGCGCCCTTCGCGTATGCCGGACGCATGGCCTTGACCAATTACGTGAGTCAGAGCTTCGTCTATGCCCTGGTCTTCTTCGGTTTCGGCCCCGGGCTGGGATTGATTGCGCACATCGGCAGCGGCGCGCTGACGGCGATCGTGATCGTGGTGTATGCCGTGCAAGTGGTCGCGAGCCGCTGGTGGCTGAGGCGCTTTCGCTTCGGCCCGCTCGAATGGTTGTGGCGCGCATACACCTACGGGCGCCTGCCGGTGCTCAGGATCGCGCCTGCGCCGAGTCCCTGAGCGGCTAGAAATCTTCCTCGTCGAACGCCATGACGCTGGCGCTGCCCGCCGTCACTGCGAGCGCATACGTTTGCGCGCGCGGCAGGATCTGGTCTGCATAGAAGCGGACCGTCGCGAGCTTGGCAGCGAGAAAACGGGCATCGGCCGCGCGCGACGCCCCTGTTGAGGCCACCAGTGCGGCGCGCACCATCTGCCAACCGCCGCAGACGATCCCGAACAACATCATGAAATTGAAGGCTGCGGAGCCCGGCAGATTCTCGTCCCTGGCGCTTTCTTCGAGAATGAAGCGCGAACTGTCGCGTAACGCGCGCATACCGGCCTGGAATGCCGCGCGAATCGTCGTCAACGGCGCACCGGCGGCGGCCAGTCCATCGTCCAACGCTTCCATCTCGCGCATCACCTCGCCGAACGCGCGGCCGCCATCGCGTAACATCTTGCGGCCGAGGAGATCCATGGCCTGGATGCCGTTGGTGCCCTCGTAGATCGTGGTGATGCGGGCATCGCGCAGGATCTGCGCCGCGCCGGTCTCCTCGATGAAGCCCATGCCGCCGTGCACCTGGACGCCGAGCGCCGCGACTTCCTGTGCGACTTCCGTGCTCCACCCCTTGACCACGGGCGTCAGCAGGTCGGCGCGTGCCTGGTGTCGGCGCCGCTCACCCTCGTCCGCGGCATGGTGTGCCAGGTCGATGTGCGTCGCGGCGACGTAAGCAATCGCGCGCGCTGCTTCGGTGAGTGCGCGCATCGTGAGCAGCATGCGCCGCACGTCGGGATAACGAATGATCGGCAGGCGCTCCTTGCCGTCGCGGGAGCTTCCCTGTCGCCGTTCGCGCGCGTACGCCACCGCCTGCTGGTAGGCGCGGTCGGCGAGCCCGACCCCTTGCAGGCCCACGCTCACGCGCATGTGATTCATCATTGTGAACATGCACGCAATGCCTTCGTGCATGCGGCCGATCAGGAAACCTTCGGCACCGCCATGGTCACCAAGCGCCATGACGCAGGTCGGACTCGCGTGCAGGCCGAGCTTGTGCTCGACCGATACCGGCCGGATGTCGTTGCGCTCGCCCAGGGTTCCATCGGCTTTGACGCGATACTTCGGCACGACGAAGAGCGAAATGCCCTTCACCCCGGGCGGCGCATCCGGACCGCGGGCCAGCACGAGATGCACGATGTTGTCCGTCATGTCGTGATCGCCCCAGGTGATGAAGATCTTGCGGCCGAACAGCCGATAGCGATCCCCATCGCGCTCCGCGCGTGTCTGTACGGCGGCGAGATCCGTGCCCGCCTGCGGCTCGGTGAGACACATCGTCGCCGACCATTCACCGGACAGGAGTTGCGGCAGGAAGCGCGCGCGTAGCTCGGGCGTGGCATGTGCTTCGAGCGCGGTGATGGCGCCAGCCGCGAGCTCGGGACAGTTGGAGAAGGAGGCATTGGCCGCGCCCCACATCTCGCTCGCAGCGCCCCCGACGACGTGCGGCAATCCCTGTCCACCGTATTGCGGATCCCCGCTCAGACCCACCCAGCCACTCGAGGCGAAAGCGCGATAAGCATCGCCGAACCCTTTCGCCGCCTTCACGTCGTCGCCGACGATGCGCACGCCCTCGCGATCGCCTGGACGATTGAGCGGGCTCAGCACTTCGCCGGCAAACCGGCCCGCTTCACTGAGCACGGCATCCACCACGTCTGCGGTCGCGTTTTCGTACGCCGGAATGGCGGCCACGAGTTCCGGGAGGCCTGCGAGCTCGTTCAGCACGAAGCGAATGTCATCGAGGGGGGCGCGGTACTCGGGCATCGAACTCTCCGGCGCACATCGTAGCAGCATCTCGCGGATTCTCGCGTGCTGAGGACGCGGCCGCACGAAAGCCGAACACGCGGGCCGGCCCGCCGCGGGTGTTATCATCGGCGCCGGCTTTCCATCCGGCACTTCTCCCATGAGCATCTGGTTTCGTCCCGTGACGGTCGAGGACCTCGTGGTCCACAGCCGCAATACTCTGGTCGAGCACCTGGGCATGCGGCTGACCGAGATCGGCCCCGACTATCTGCGCGGCACGCTGCCCGTCGACCGGCGCACGCACCAGACCATGGGCATCCTGCACGGCGGCGCATCTGCTGCGCTGGCCGAAACACTGGGGAGCATCGCCGCCAACATGTGCGTCGACACGCAGCGCTTCGTGTGCGTCGGCCAGGAAATCAATGCCAACCACCTGCGGCCGATCGCTTCGGGAGAAGTGACGGGAACCGCGCGTCCCGTACACATCGGCCGCCGCACGCAGGTCTGGCAGATCGAGATTCGCGACCCGCGCGAGAAGCTCGTGTGCATTTCGCGCCTGACGCTCGCGGTCCTGCCGCGCGACGAAATGGGCGCCAGCATGGGATCGAGGTCATGAGGGCGGCTGCCTTACGGGTCGGCATGCTGGTTGCGTTGGGATTCGCGGCGGCGGCTTGCGGCCAGAAAGGGCCGTTGTTCCTTCCCGAGGATCGCGAAACCACCGAGGTTCAGGCGCCGGCGCCGGCTCCGGCGAACAAGCCCGCGACCGAAGAGACCAAGAAGAAAGAAGAGCCGCGCTGACGACATGGCCAATCCGCGCACGCTGGTGCTGGTCGACGGCTCCTCCTACCTCTACCGCGCGTTCCACGCGCTGCCGCCGCTCAGCAACTCGCGGGGCGAGCCCACGGGCGCGGTATACGGCGTGCTCAACATGCTCCTCAAGTTCGTGCGCGAGCGCGCGCCGGAGCTGTTCGCCGTGGTGTTCGATGCCAGCGGCAAGACCTTTCGCGACGAGCTGTTCGCGGAATACAAAGCCGATCGCCAGCCGATGCCGGACGACCTGCGTCCGCAAATCGGACCGCTGCTCGAGGCAGTCGCAGCACTTGGCTGGCCGTGCCTGCGCATCGAAGGGGTCGAGGCCGACGATGTCATCGGCACGCTCGCCTGTCGCGCGGCCGAGAGCGGCATCCGCGTCCTCATCTCGACGGGCGACAAGGACATGACCCAGCTCGTGAACGAGTCGATCACCTGGGTCAACACCATGACCAACACCACGCTCGATCGGGCGGGCGTCAAGGCGAAATTCGACGTCTATCCGGAGCAGATGGTCGACTACCTGGCGCTCATCGGTGACACGATCGACAACATCCCCGGCGTACCGAAAGTCGGGCCGAAGACGGCCGCCAAGTGGCTGGCCGAGTACTCGACACTGGATAACCTCATCGCCAATGCCGAGCGCGTCGAAGGCAAAGTGGGCGAAAGCCTGCGGGCAAACCTGAAGATACTCGAATTGTCGCGTCGCCTGGCAACCATAGACACGAAGCTTCAGCTCGATCTCGCGCCCGCGGAACTGGCGCTGAAGCCCGCGGACGTCGAGCGCCTGCGAAATCTATACACGCGTCTCGAGCTGAAGGTGTTGTTGCGACAACTGCCGGGCGCGATGGAGATGTCGCCGCCGCCCTCGGGCCCAGAGAGTGGCGCGGGCAGCTCCGTGACGCAGCCGGCGCCGACGCTCGCCACACCGCTGCCGCCCGTAACGCCGCGCAACTACGAAACCATCACCACGCGCGCGGATCTCGAGCGCTGGATCGAGCTGCTGCGGCAGGCGCCGCTGCTGGCGCTCGATGCCGAGTGCGCGGGCCCGGACTATATGCGCGCGCAGATCGTCGGCATCGGTTTCGCCACGGGTGCAGGCCGAGCCGCTTATCTGCCGTTGACGCACGACTACGCGGGCGCCCCCGATCAGCTGCCTCGCGAGGAAGCGCTCGAGCTCCTGCGTCCGCTGCTCGAGGACCCCGGATTGCTCAAGGTGGGCCATCATCTGAAGTTCGACGCGCACGTGCTCGCGAACCATGGCATCGAGCTCCAGGGTCTCAAGTTCGACACCATGCTCGAGTCCTATGTGCTTCACAGCACTGCGCGCCACGAGCTCGACGCCAATGCCGCCAAGTACCTCGACATGCAGACCATGTTGCTGGCAGACATTGCAGGCAAGGGAGCGCGGCAGCTCCCGTTCAATCAGGTCCCCGTGGATCGCGCCGCCGAGTACGCCGCCGAGAGTGCCGACGTTGCACTGCGCGTGCACGAGGTTCTCTGGTCGAAGATTACCCAGACGCCGTCGCTCGAACGGCTGTACGAGGAGATCGAGCAACCCCTCGTGCCGGTGCTGAAGCGCATGGAGGAGCACGGCGTGCTGATCGATCGCGGCATGCTCAAGCAGCAGAGCGCGCAGCTCGCCAAGCGCATCCAGGAAATCGTCACCGACGCACACCGGGAAGCGGGCGCGCCCTTCAATCTCGACTCGCCGAAACAGTTGCAGGAGCTGCTGTTCAGTCGCCTGCAGTTGCCGGTGCGAGTGCGGACGAAGACCGGGCAACCGTCCACCGCCGAGGAGGTGCTCGAGGAACTCGCGCTGAGCTATCCCCTGCCGCGTCTCATCCTCGAGCATCGCGCGCTCACGAAGCTGCGTTCGACTTACACCGACAAGCTGTGCGACCAGATTCAGCCACGCACCGGGCGCGTGCACACGTCTTACCACCAGACGGTTGCCGCGACAGGCCGGCTGTCATCGGCGGATCCCAACCTGCAGAACATCCCGGTGCGGACCACGGAGGGAAGACGCATCCGGCAGGCGTTCATCGCACCGCCCGGCTTCGTGATCATGGCAGCGGATTATTCGCAGATCGAGCTGCGCATCATGGCCCATCTCTCGGGCGATGAAGGATTGCTGAGCGCGTTTGCGCAGGACCTGGACATCCACCAGGCGACCGCCGCGGAGGTGCTCAACTTGCCCCTGGAGCAGGTGTCCGCGGTACAGCGCCGCTCAGCCAAGGCGGTCAATTTTGGACTGATCTATGGCATGTCGGCTTTTGGTCTCGCGCGGCAACTCGGCATCGAGCGCAGCGCCGCCCAGCAATACGTCGATCTCTACTTCCAGCGTTACCCCGGAGTGAAGCGCTTCATGGACGGCACGCGAGCGCAGGCGCGCGCGCAAGGCTACGTCGAGACGATCTTCGGCAGGCGCCTCTATCTGAGCGACATCCGCTCAGGAAACAGCGCAATGCGGCAGGCAGCCGAGCGCGCCGCGATCAATGCGCCAATGCAGGGCACGGCGGCCGACATCATCAAGCGCGCCATGATCGCGCTCGATGCATGGCTGCAAGCGGAACGTGCGCCCGCGAAACTCATCATGCAGGTGCATGACGAGCTCGTCTTTGAGGTCGCGGCCGATGCTGCCGAGGTTGTAGGCGCGCGTGTGCGTGCCTACATGTCCGATGCAGCGCAGTTGCGCGTGCCGCTCAAGGTCGATGTCGGCACCGGCGCCAACTGGGACGAGGCGCACTGAGCGCTTGTCGTGACACCGCGACAGGATTAGGTCGTTCACAAAACTGGCCTTTGCGCGTGTCGGCCTGCGCTGCATACTGCGGCAGGTTCGATCGGACCAAGGAGGTTTGCATGTTTCGCGCAATGATTGCGGCCGTGATTCTCGTCTCGGCATCGATGTCGGCCGTCGCCGCTGACAACGGTTTCTATATCGGCGCAGCAGTGGGCCAGGCCGGTGTCGACAGCGAGGATCTTGACCTCGGCACGATTACCGAAGATTTCGACGGTGACGATACCGGCTTCAAGGTGATCGCAGGGTTTCGCCCACTCGAGTGGTTCGCGATCGAAGCGAACTACGTCGATCTCGGCACTGCCTCCGACAATATCGCGGGCGTCAACGTCGACGTCGAAACCAAGGGCATCGACGCCTTCGGCGTTCTGTTCCTGCCGCTTCCGGTTGTCGACATCTTCTTGAAGGCGGGCGTCATTTCATGGGACCTCGACGCGAACGTCTCTGGCCTCGGTTCGGTCTCGGACGACGGCACCGATCTCGCTTACGGCGTCGGCGCTGGCCTCGGCTTCGGAAATTTCGGAGTGCGTGCGGAGTACGAACGCTTCGAGATCGAGGACACCGACACCGTTGACATGATCTCGCTCGGCTTCACGTGGACGTTCCTTTGACGCGCGCGTGACAATCGGCGCATGCCGTTACAATTCGGCGTGTGTTTAATTTCGGCAGGGGCTGGAACTTTCAGAAAACGCCTCTATCAAACCGTACCGAGCGCTTAGGCGCTCCCCGCTTTCCTCCCTGAGCGGGTTTGCCCGGTTTGTCATCCCCATGCCGGGTTAGTCTTACCCGGTGGCTCGGCCCCCCGAACCACCGGGTTTTTTGTTTGCGAGCAACGCATCCAGCGCCCGCTGGCCTTCCTCCACGCCCTCTTTGCTCACAGCTGAAAAGAGTTGCGCCGACGCTTGCGTGGGCAGCTCGCTGCGCACGCTTGCCAGCACGCGCTGTGCCTGCTGGCGCGAGAGCTTGTCTGACTTGCTCAACAGCACGTGCACGCGGCGCCCGCGTACGTTCGCCCAACCCATCAGCCCGCGATCGTCGTCGTTCAGTCCGCGGCGGGCATCGACGATGAGCAGAAGTCCCATCAGCGAGTTACGCATTTCCAGGTAACCGCCAACCAGCTCCTGCCAATGGTCCCGCACGTGCGCCGGGACCTTCGCAAAGCCATAGCCGGGCAGGTCGACCAGGCGGCGATCCGGTGCCAGCTCGAAGAAATTGATCAGTTGCGTCTGGCCGGGGGTCTTGCTGGTGCGCGCGAGGCTGCGCCTCTGCGTGAGCGCATTGATCGCGCTCGACTTCCCCGAGTTCGAACGACCCGCCACAGCCACTTCCGCGCCGTCGTCGGCGGGGAATTGCGGCGCATGGTTGGCACTCAGAAGGAAGCGGACTGCGGGGTAGGCCGACACGGTGCGGGTTGGACTTAACTGCTTGAGTGTAGTGTACAATTCGCCGCTCGCCCGCGCCCCGGAATGCGCGCGGGACCACATCTACGGGCAGCATTCCGATCTGGGAGCGGGCATGAAAGCACTGGGGATGCTGGCAGTGATCGCGGGCGCATGTGCGAGCCTGTACGCGTTTGCACAGGGGTCCGCGGAAGCCGGTGCCGGCAAAGCCGCTGCATGCCAGGCCTGCCACGGTCCCGCGAGCGCCAATCCGGAATGGCCGAACATCGCCGGCCAGGGCGAGCGCTACCTCATCGAACAGCTCAAAGCCTTTCGCGACGGCAAGCGCGTCAACCCGGTGATGTCGCCGATGGCCGCCGGCCTGTCCGATCAGGACATCGCCGACATCGCGGCGCACTTCGCGACGCAGACGCCGACCGGACTCGAGTCGGACCCCTCGTACTGGCAGGCGGGCGAGAAGCTCTACCGCGGCGGCGACCTCGCGCGCTCGATCCCGGCCTGCATCGCGTGCCACGGCCCCGTCGGTCGCGGCAACCCGCCGGCGGGTTATCCGGCGCTGCGCGCCCAGCATGCGCAGTACACGCAGAAACAGTTGCACGATTACGCCGCGGGGGCACGCACCGGCGCGAACGCCGAAGTGATGCAGACCATCGCCCAGCGCATGTCACCGGAGGACATTCGCAACGTCGCTTCTTACGTCCAGGGAATGCGCTGAGGGCGCAACTGACTCGGGCGACGCTGGTCGAACGGCCCACAATCCTCTCTAGGGAGTCAACGGATGAAGATTCTTGCCGCGCTCGCTTGCCTGCTGTTTGTCACCGTGGGCTGCGGGCAGGAGACTTCCAACTCCGAGCCTGCACCGACGGTCAGCCAGTCGAGCGCTCCGGCACCTGCCAACGCTTCGCAGCCGGAACCCGCGACTGCGGCGGCAACGCCAGCTCCGCCGCAATCCGCGAGCACCGGTGAAGGCATCGAAGCGGGCGAGGCCGTCGATACCGGGGAGTCCCCCGCTACGCGTGCCGACACCTTGATGGCGGCCGCCGTCATGGATACGCCCCAGGAGCCAGCGATGCGCTGGCAGCAGGGCGTGAACTACAAGTTGCTCGTGCCCGCGCAGCCGACCAGTGCACCGCCCGACAAGGTCGAGGTGGTCTACATCTTTTGGTACGCGTGCGGCCATTGCTACGCGCTCGATCCTTACCTGCACGCCTGGAATGACAAGAAAGCGCCGTACATCGAATTCACGCGCCTGCCGGTGATGTGGGGCCCGGCGCATCGTGCGCATGCACGCCTCTTCTATACGCTGGCGGCGCTCGGCAAGGTCGACGAACTGCACTCAGCCGTCTTCAAGGAAATCCAGGTCAACAAGAACGTCCTGGTGAGCAACGATCCCATCGAGACCGAGCAGATGCAGGTCGAGTTCGCGAAGCGTCATGGCATCAGCGAGGATGAATTCCGCAAGGCCTACAACTCCTTCGCGGTCGAGACCAGTCTGCAGCGCGCCGACCAGCTGACGAAGCGTTACCAGGTGGGGGGGGTGCCGTTCATCGTCATCAACGGTAAGTACACCACCGACGTGGGTTCCGCCGGCGGCCAGAACCAGCTCGTGGCACTGATCAACGATCTGGCCGCGCGGGAACACGCGAAGCAATAGCGCCGGATCGCGACGCGCGCGAGGTCGTCATGCTCAACGTGTTCGTCGCGCAAACCCAGGGTCTCGCTCGCGTCGAGCCGCCATCTGGCCCGCTCCCGTCCGATGCGCTGTGGCTCGATCTCATCGAGCCCACCCAGGAGCAAGAACAACTCGTCGAGTCGACTTACAGCATAGACGTGCCGACACGCGAAGAAATGAAGGAAATCGAGGCGTCGAACCGCCTCTACGAAGAAAACGGCGTGCTCTACATGACGATCACCATCGTCACGCGCCTCGACTCGGATCTTCCCGAGAGCTCGCAGATCACCTTCATCCTCGCGAAAGACCGGCTCATCACCAACCGCTACTCTGACCCACTGCCCTTCCAGCGCTTCATCGCCTATGCGGAACGCCATCCGGTGGTGTGCAGCTCCGCGGCGGCGCTGCTCGCCGGCCTGATTGAAGCCATCGTGAATCGCATGGCGGACGTGCTGGAGCGGGTCGGTGCGGATCTCGATACGCTATCCAGCGAAGTGTTCTCGCCGCCCAAGAAGCGGCGCTCGGCGAAATCCAAGGCGCGCGATTCACGCACGATCCTGTCGCGCGTCGGCCAGAACGGCGATCTCACCTCGAAGGCGCGTGAAAGCCTGGTGAGCTTGAACCGTCTGCTCACCTTCGTGCAGCAATCGGCGGCTGTGACACTCGCCAACGATGTCCGCGCCCGCTTTCGCACCCTTGGGCGGGACGTGCTGGCGCTTTCCGATCACGCTTCGTTTCTGGGCGTCAAGGCCAACTTCCTGCTCGAGGCTACGTTAGGGATGCTCAACATCGAGCAGAACAACATCATCAAGATTTTCTCGGTGGCTGCGGTCGTGTTCCTGCCGCCCACGCTCATCGCCAGCATCTATGGCATGAACTTTCACGTCATGCCCGAGCTCGACTGGCTGTTCGGTTATCCCTTCGCTCTGGGCTTGATGGTGGTCTCGGCGATCCTGCCCTATCTCTATTTCAAGCGCCGCGGCTGGATGTAAGCCACCTCGCCGCCGATGATGGTCATCACCACCTTCGATTTGAGGATCTCCGGAGCCGGGATCTGCATGATGTCGACCGAGAGCACGGTGAGGTCGGCGAGCTTTCCGACCTCGATGCTGCCGCGCTCCTTCTCCTGAAACGCCGCGTAAGCGGGCCAGAGCGTCAGCATCTTGAGCGCTTCGGCGCGCGTGACGCGTTGCTCGCGGTGCCAGTTGTTGTCGGCGAAACCGTCGAGCGAGCGACGTTCGACCGCGGCGTAGAACTCGATCATGGGCTCGCCGCGCTCGACTGGCGCGTCGCTCCCGCCGGCGATGATCGCGCCGGCATCGAGCACGCTGCGCCAGGCGTACGCCCCGGCGACGCGTTCGGGCCCGAGGCGGCTCGGCGCGAAGTACAAATCACTGATGGCATGCGAAGGCTGCATCGAGGCAATTACGCCGAGTCTCGCGAACCGCGGGATATCGTCGGGATGCAGCACCTGTGCGTGCTCGATTCGCCAGCGGGGTTCGGCGACGGCGCGATGCGGGACCGGAACGGCCGCGAACGCTCTCTCGTAGAGATCCAGCATGAGGCGATTGCCGCGATCGCCGATGGCGTGCGTTTCGATCTGGATCCCCTTGCGCAGCGCGCCGACCAGCAGGCGATACAGCTCGTCCTCACTGTTGACCAGCAGGCCCGAGCTCGCGGGCGAATCGCTGTACGGAGCCAGCAGCGCAGCACCGCGTGAGCCCAATGCGCCGTCAATGTAGAGCTTGATGCTGCGCACGACCAAGCGGTCGCTGCATTGGATTCCCGACGGCCCTTTCTCGATCAACTGGTCCGCGTCCGACCCTGGTCCGCCGACTGCATCATAGATGCGCAGCTTGATCCGCCCCTGTGCGTACAGGGCGCAGAGTTGCTCGACCTCCGCGAGCGTGTTACCGGCGATCTGCAACTGTGTCCAGCCGACACGTACGCTGCGTTCGGCGCCGACTTCGAGCTGCCGCAGCCGCTCGGTTTCGCTGAGCGGCGGAACCAGGCGGGTCACCAGGTCGGTCGCCTTGTCGATCAACATGCCGGTCGGCTCGCCCTGCCGGTCTTTCAGGATCTCGCCGCCCGAGGGATTAGCGGTCGTGCGATCGATCCTCGCGAGCTTCAAGGCAAGTGAGTTGGCGACCACGGCGTGACCGTCGGCGCGTTCGAGCACGACCGGGCGATCCGCGACCACCGCGTCGAGATCGGCCCGCGACGGAAATACAGCCGGCGTCCAGCGCGATTCGATCCAGCCGCGTCCGAATATCCACTCGCCCGCCTTGGTCGACGCCGCGCGCTGCTTCAGCTTCGCCTGCAAGTCCGCGACACTCGTCGTCCCCTCGAGATCGAAGGCGAGCTCGCGTTGGCCAATACCCGCCAGGTGTGCATGGGAATCCGTGAAACCCGGGACCACCGTGGCGCCCCCGAGATCGACCTGCCGCGCGTCGCGTGGCGCGCGCTGGCGTGCTTCGACGCTGCTGCCAACGAACGCGATGCGTCCGTCCGTCGCAATTACCGCTTCGGCGCGAGGTTGACGGTCATTTAGCGTATGGAAGTTGCCGTTGATGAGAACCAATAAACCGGCCTGCGCGCCACTGGCCGCGAGTACCAGGACGAGTACTCCGAGGCGCACTCGCGCGCCTCTCATGTCGACTCCAGCGGATTGAAGATGCTGGCTCCGCCATCGATGACGAGCGTCTGTCCAGTGACGAAGCGACTGGCATCGCTGGCCAGAAAGAGCGCCGCTCCCGCCACATCTTCGGGCACACCCAGTCGGCCGACGCAGTTCAGCGCTTCGATTCTCTTGCGGGCCCGCGGGTTGTCCCACAGGGCGCGCGCGAACTCCGTCTGGATCACGCCTGGCGCCAGCGCGTTCACCCGGATGCCCTTGCGGCCCCACTCCATCGCCAGGTTCCGCACCAGCTGCAGCTGCGCGGCTTTCGAAACCGCGTAGGCACCGATCGCGGCCGTGCCGGTGAGTGCACTGACAGAAGAAAGAAGAATGAATGAGCCCGAGCCGCGCTCCGCCATGCCAGGCAACACCAGGTTCGCGAGCCACAACGTGGAGCTCAGGTTGGTGCTCAGGATCTTGTTCCAGGCATCTTCGGAGATCGAAGACAGCGGCCCGAAGTGGGGATTCGTGGCGGCATTCGCGACCAGTATGTCGATGCGACCCCATGCCTCGTTCGTGCGAGCCACCAGCGTGCCGAGCTCTTCGCGCCGCCCGATGTTGCAGGCGATGGCGCGCGCTTCATGTCCTTCGGCCTCGAGGGCGTCGCGCACCTGTTCGCAAGCATCGAGCTTGCGACTCGAAATCACGACTCGCGCGCCCGCTCGAGCCAGTTGCTCCGCAATGGCGCGACCGATGCCGCGCGACGAGCCCGTGATCAGCGCGACCTTGCCGTCCAGACGAAAGGGATTGCTCTGCCCGCTGCGTTGCTCCGCCATGAAATCTCCTGCGAACGCGAGGCGCGCCCCTGCTTGTCATCCGACGGATGGTTCCGGCTTATGTCAACAATGCATCTTTTGTAGGACAGCATGGTTGTATCGTAGCGCGCGTTCCAATAACTCAAATCACAGCCGCCCCGAGAGCAATCTTCAAACGCAAGCTCGCACCTGTGCCGACTCTGGCAGGAGCGCAATTTGCTTTGGATTGTCAGCACGGCGTCGGCTGTACGGGGGATCAGCATGAAACACCAGAGAAAAAGAATCTTGCGTCTTGCGGCGATGGCGGTTCCGGCTGGCCTGCTCATCGCAACCTACGCGCTCGCCGGCGGACGGTCCAACTGCTGGATGACGGGCGGCGGAAGCATCTTCGCGGTGGAGTACGGCGGCGAGCAACGGATCACTCACGGCTTCGTAGTTCACTGCAGCCCACGCAACAGCGACAACCTGGAGGTCAACGATCACGGCACGGGTTGGCACTTTCACATGGACGATCTGACGAGCGCCATATGCATCGACGATCCGGCGATCACGCCGAACCCGCCGGATGCGTCCTTCGACACGTTCATCGGTGAGGGGACGGGCATCTGCCGCAACGTCGGCGGCGAAGCGCGCAGCTGCACCGTGCAGTTCGTGTTCACCGACGGCGGCGAGCGCGGTGGCTGCATCCGTGATGCCGCCATCGTCAACGTCGAAGACAACAACGGCAACACGCTCATTAGCGTCTCGGGTGACGTGGACTGCGGCAATCACCAGGCCCATAGTCAGTAAGTCATCAGCCAGTGTCGAGCGGAGACGGGGCCCTCCCGTTTCCGCTCGCACGCCCGCGAAGTGGCGCGCTCGGCGGGATTCGAACCCACGAGCCCTGCCTTCGGAGGGCAGTACCCCATCCAGCTGAGCTACGAGCGCGCATTCGTAATGCTTGTGCCCGCCGGTAATCGGCGGGCACCCGAGAATCGGCCCGTCGCAGAGCCCGGTCGATGCCATCTGTTAGAATGCCTTACAATTCAAAAAACGACCGGGTAGACCTATTCCAGGATCCGAGACGGATCGAACGGAGGCTATGCCCCGTTGGCAGAGACGTTCTGGGTTCTGACTGACTTCTGGGCGGGAGGGGAAATGCAGCAGCGCATCGAGCATGAATTTGACGCCTACGATAATGAGGCGCTGGACGGTTTGTCCTCGGGCCTTTACCGGTTTGCCAATATGGTCGGCGTTGTAGGCATCGCGCTTGCGGCCCTGGGCGTCGCAGCCATGGTGACAGGAGGTTATTCGTCGCCGTTTGTCGGCCCGGCCATCATCCTTGTCGGACTCGTGGCCCTCGTAGGTGGGATCCTGTTCCACTCGCCGATGGTCACGCTCTCTCGCATCACGGAAAGCCGCGGCAGCGATATCACGAAGCTCATGGACGTCCTGAAAGGTCTCGACACGGCGCACGGTCTGTTCCGGGCCATCCTCGCGGCAATCGTGGTGGCCAGGCTTGCGTCTTTCCTGCTCGCCCGCATGAGCTAGAGGGGGACCCATGGCTGAATATGAATTTAGCGCGGACGAAAACCGGCTCGTGGACCAGGTGCGAAGCAAGCTCCAACACGTAGCCCTATTGGTCCTGGTACTGGGTGCATTGCAGCTCATCGAATCGTTTATGTTGTCGGACCCGACAGGCCGGTGGATCAGCCTGGGCAGCGCCTTCTTGCTGCTCGCACTGGGCTGGCTCTTCTGGCGGCCCC
>DATIEU010000066.1:0-12829 GCA_035455565.1 Steroidobacteraceae bacterium
CGTGATCTTCTTGTAGCCCTTGGCGACCGGCTTGAGGGTGGCGCGGTCCACCACGTCATTGAACTTGTAGATGCCGCGATTCATGCCCTCCCAGGGATCGCGCGGATTTTTCGCCTGGCTCGCGCCGGTGGCGGCGCAACCGCCCAGCAGCGCGAGAGCGAGCAACGTACAGGCTGACAGCGCCAGGAGGCGCGCGCGATTCGGCATTCGAGAGCTCCGCGGGGATCGGGCAGGCAACGAATTCCTAGCGCTCGAATTCTATCGCAGTGCGCTACGGTTCGGAGCGACGGTCGCCATTTTGAGACGGTTCGCGCTCGGCGACGCGTTGCTCGCGCTTCGGCAGATATTCCTTCAGCTGATCCAGTCGCGCCGTGAAGCGCGCGCGCTGCACGGGCGAGAGGTCGGGCACGCCGAGCGCGAACTGCAGCTGATTGATGGCGAGCATCAGGTCGCCGCTCAGTACGTGGTACTCGGACATGTAGTAGTAGCTCTCCGCCACGTCGCCGGCGCTGTTGGCAGCAATCGCGATCAGCCGGCACTGCTCCGGTGTCGGCATCACCGTATTGAAGAGATCGAGCAGGATCTCATGTGCCTTGCGCGGCTGGTTGGCACGCAGCAACGCTTCGGCGTAGCGCACCGTGAGCGGCACGTTGCGCGGGAAAAGCTCCAGTGCGCGCGAGAACGTGGTGAGCGATTCGTTGTCCATGCCGGCGAGGATCTGCGCTTCGCCGAGCGCCGTGCGGTACTGGGTGACGTCGTCGTTGCGCTCGCTCAGGCCCTGGAGGATCGGGATCGCTTCCTCTGGCGCGCCGGAGATCATGAGGCTGAGCGCCTGGCCGTAGCGCTGGCTGTCGTCGGGCGTGCCGACGCCTTCGAGCAGCTTCGCATAGTACGCACGCGCATCGGTGCCCGGCGGGAGCGACAGCAAGCGCAGCCGTTCGCGGCTCAGCCCGTAGCTGCGGGTGTCGGTCACCGGCTTCACTTCGTACTGGGTAGCACGATTGCGTGACTCCGCGATGCGCGCGCTGGTGACCGGGTGTGACTGCAACATCTCGGGCACGCGGCTGCCAGCGAGGCCCGCGCGCCGCCCCATCGTTTCGAAGAACGCCGGCATGCCGCGCGGATCGAAGCCGGCCGCAGCGAGCGTGCTGATGCCGACGCGGTCGGCTTCGTATTCGTTGGCACGGGTGAAATTGAGTCGTTGCTGAGCGGCGGCACCCTGCGCCACCGCGACCGCGCCCTGCATCACGTCGCCACCGGCGCCGGTCGTGGCGCCGATCAGGATCGCCGCCAGCATGGCCGCAGTGGACACCAGGTTGCTGCGGCTCTGCGCCTGGATGCTGCGCGCAATGTGCCGTTGCGTGACGTGCGCGATTTCGTGCGCCAGCACGCCCGCGAGCTCGCTCTCGTTATGGGTCGCGAGAACCAGGCCCGCGTTCACGCCGATGAAGCCGCCCGGCAAGGCGAACGCGTTGATCGAGGAGTCCTTCACCAGGAAGAAGTGGAAGCGCTGCGGATTGGCGTTCTGCACGTGGCTCACGAGGCGGGAGCCGAGGGTCTGCACGTACTCGGTGAGCTCCGGGTCCTCGAGGATCTGCCCGGCGTCGCGCAGCCCGCGCACGATCATGGCGCCGATCTGGTATTCGTCGTCCGGCGTCAGCGTCGTGTTCACGGGCGTGCCGATGTCCGGCAAATCCTCCGCGACATTGCCGGCGCCGGCCTGAAAGGCGAGCAGAAAGGCGCAGAGTGTGACGATGAATCGGGACATGATCCTGGCGGCCCTCGAGGACGCGGCATTTGGACCGCGGGCTCGTCGCGGCGTTCGCCCTTGAGGGCAGTCTACAGGATATCCGAGGCGTAGTCGGCCAGACGGGAGCGCTCCCCGCGGACCAGCGTGATATGTCCCGAATGTGTCCAGCCGCGGAAGCGATTGACCACGTAAGTGATGCCCGACGTCGTCTCGGTGAGATAAGGGGTGTCGATCTGCGCGATGTTGCCCAGGCAGACGAGCTTCGTCCCTGGTCCGGAGCGGGTCACCACCGCTTTCATCTGCTTGGGAGTCAGATTCTGCGCTTCGTCGATGATGATGAAGCGGTTCAGGAAGGTGCGGCCGCGCATGAAATTGAGCGAGCGTATCTTGATGCGGTTGCGCAGCAGGTCGTTGGTGGCGGCTCGTCCCCAGTTGCCGCCTTCCTGGCTCTGGGTCAGCACTTCGAGGTTGTCGTTGAGCGCGCCCATCCACGGCTCCATCTTTTCCTCCTCGGTCCCCGGAAGAAAACCGATGTCCTCGCCGAGGGGGATGGTAACCCGCGACATGATGATCTCGGTGTAGCGCTTGGTCTCGAGCGTTTGCATGAGACCGGCAGCGAGCGTGAGCAGTGTCTTGCCGGTGCCGGCCGGTCCCAGCACCGTGACGAAATCGATCTCCGGGTCCATGAGCAGGTTCAACGCCAGGTTCTGCTCACGATTGCGCGCGGTGATATTCCAGATGTTGTTGCGCTCGCCGCGGTAATCGCGCGTGAGCTCGAGCACGGCGACCTGGCCATCGCATTCGCGCACGATGGCTTCGATGCCATTCTCGCTCGTCTCGTACACGAACTGGTTGGGATGCCACGCGCTCACGGCGGGCCCGCGAATGCGATAGAAGGTGCGGCTGCCCGCCTGCCAGGATTCGATGTCGCGGCCATTGCGCTCCCAGAAGTCCTTCGGCAACTCCTCGACGCCGGTGAAGAGGAGATCGGCATCCTCGATCGTCTTGTCGCTGTAGTAGTCCTCGGCGTGCACCCCGATGATGGCGGCCTTGATGCGCAGGTTGATGTCTTTCGACACCAGCGTCACGCGCGCATCGGGAAACTCCCGCTGTAGCGCCAGCGTGTTGGAGAGGATGTGATTGTCGGCGCCGTGACCGGGCAACGTGTCCGGGAGGCCCGAGTCCAGCTGGCGCGTCTGGAAGAACAGGCGGCCGCTGCAGGGCTTCTTGCCGTGGTTGCCGGACTTCGACGGCGGCAGCTCCAGGCCGTGATCGATCTGCTCCTTGGTGGCCGCGTGCATCAGCTCGTCGAGGAAGCGGCTCACCTGGCGGACGTTGCGCGCGGATTCCGACACGCCTTTCTTGCCCGCGTCGAGCTCTTCGAGCACGATCATCGGGATGTAGATGTCGTGCTCCTCGAAGCGAAAGATCGCCGCGGGGTCGTGCATCAGCACGTTGGTGTCGAGAACGAAGATGCGGCGTTCGCGCCGCGTGCTCCCGGTTTTCAAATAAGCATCCTGCTCGGCTTCCGAGCTATGACAGCGACTTCGCGGCCTGCAGCACCTCGGCCGCGTGCCCGTCGACCCTGACCTTGCGCCATTCCTGGCGAAGCCTGCCCTGCGCGTCGATCAGGAAGGTGCTGCGTTCGACCCCCATGAACTTGCGGCCGTAGAGCGTCTTCGGCTTGATGACGTCGAACAGCTTGCACACCCGCCGATCCTCGTCGCTCAGCAGCTCGAAGGGGAAGCGCATTTTCTCCTTGAACTTCTCGTGCGAGGCGAGGCTGTCGGGCGATACGCCGACGATCGTGGTGTTGGCGGCGGCGAAGGCACGGTGCATGTCGCGAAAAGCCTCGCCCTCGCGCGTGCAACCCGGCGTGTTGTCGCGCGGGTAGAAGTACACCACGACGTTGTGCCCGCGCTGCGCCTTGAGCGACCAAGGCTGCTTGCCGGTGGCGGGCAGGGAGAAATCGGCGATCGTCTTGTCGGCTCGCGGGGCGCTCATCTACATCTTCACCGGTTCGAGAATGGCATCGAGGTTGAGGTTGTCGCACAGTTCCAGGAACTCCTCGCGGAGCGACGAGAGATGGATGCGGGTCGGCACGTTGACGATCATTTGCACCGCGAACATCGGCGCCCCGGTGTGCGCCGCGGCGTAGCTGCGCGTGTTGAGCTCCGCGATGTCGATGCCGCGCGAGGAAAAGAAGCCCGAGAGCTTGGAAACGATGCCGGTCTGGTCGAGACAGACCACGTCCACCGAGTAGGGCAGCAGGTCGTTGCGCGAGGAGCGCTGCTCCGTGCGACGCAACTGCAGGCTGAGGCTCCCCGTGTCGGCGAGCTTCTTGAGTTCGGTCTCGAGACGCGCGAGCGCATGCCAGTTGCCGCTCACGAGCAGCAGCATGGCGAACTCGGAACCGAGTGCCGTCATGCGACTCTCGCTGATGCTGCCGCCGCAATCCGCCACGATGCGGGTCAGGTCGTGGACCATCCCGGTCCGGTCGCTGCCGATGGCCGAAATCGCCAGGTGTTGCTTCATCGACGCCAGCCACGGGTGGCGGGAGCTGCGGGTTCGGGGCTAATGCGGGTCACTCAGTTGCGTGGGACGGAAGTCGCCGGTGGCCGTTTTCGAGCTGGCGTGCGCGAGTGTACGGGATTGCCCATGGGCTGAAAACACGCCGGGCTGTCCTGCTTGCCTGCCGGGCAGCGCGGCACGTACCATCGCGCACTTTCTCGAGCGCACGGGTCAGAGCGCGAGCCGATGTTTGGAGGCAGCATGGTCGCGGTCGTCACACCGATGACGGCCGACGGCACGATCGATTTTCCCGCCTGGGAACGACTTCTGCGTTTTCACGCCGATGAAGGTACCGATGCGCTCGTGGTCGGCGGCACGACCGGCGAATCACCCACACTCGAGACCTCGGAGCTCGGCGAGCTGGTAAGCCGGGCCTTGCGGCAACTCCGCGGGCGCATGCCGATCGTCGTCGGCGCGGGGACCAACTCGACCGCACGCACCGTCGAGCGCGCGCGCGAACTGTCATCGGCCGGCGTCGACGGCCTGCTGGTGGTGACACCGTATTACAACAAGCCGACGCAGGAAGGGTTGTACCAGCACTTCCGCGCTGTCGCCGAGGCGGCGAGCGTGCCGGTCATCGCTTACAACGTTCCCTCACGCACCGGCGTCGATCTGCTCCCGGAGACGGTCGTGCGCCTGGCACGAGTGCCAGGCATCGGCGGCATCAAGGAAGCGACCGGAGATGTCGAGCGCGCGCGCCAGATCGTCGCCGGTTGTCCCTCGACGTTCGAGGTCCTGAGCGGCGACGACGCCACGGCCCGGCAGCTCATGGCCGTGGGAGCCCGCGGCGTCATCTCCGTCACTGCCAACGTGGCGCCGCACCTCATGCACGAGCTGTGTGCCGCGGCCGGGCGCGAAGATCTGACGCGGGTGGATGAGCTCGACGGCCGCCTGCGCGAACTGCATCAGGTACTATTTGTCGAATCGAATCCCATTCCGACCAAGTGGGCCCTGGCGGAAATGGGGTTGATCGGGCCGGGTATCCGTTTGCCGCTGACACCGTTGGCACCGCGCTTTCACGATCGGGTGCGCGACGCGCTGCAGCGCGCGGGGGTTCTGCATTGAGGACAAGTTTGCGAGGCATCGGCGCGGTGCTGGCGCTGCTGGCTGCTTCCGTGGCGGGCTGCAGATCGGTTTCGTGCAGTGCGCCCTCGGGCTACGGCAACGACCAAACCTTGCCGCCACTCGAGATCCCCGCCGGGCTCGAGCCGCCGGACACGCGCGACTCGCTCAAGATCCCGGACCTCAACGAACCCGAGCGGCCACGCACCGAGGCCGACGGTTGCCTCGAGGAACCGCCGCCGTACTACCCGGATCGCCGGGTCGGCGAAAAGCCGCCTTCCACGTAGCGCACGCACGCTGTTCGAGTGGCGACTTTCGTTTCGTTGCGGCACCCCAGGGCGTCGGGTAACCTTGCGCGCCTTCGTGCGTCGGGCGGATTGGCAGGGATGATTACCGCCGCAATGCGCAGTGGAGAGGTGGCCGAGTGGTCTAAGGCGCTGGACTGGAATTCCAGTAGGCCCGCAAGGGTCTCCAGGGTTCGAATCCCTGCCTCTCCGCCAGTCCTCCGTGTCCCTTCTATGGCAGTCCGCATCGGCGTCTTCGCGACGATCCGCCGTGAACCCCGTCAGGCCCGGAAGGGAGCAGCGGTAGCGGCATCGATCGGGTGCCGGAGAAGTGCTGGTGCGGGCTGCCACCCACCTATTAGAGTGCGCTCATGAGTTACGTCGTCCTCGCCCGCAAGTGGCGACCCCGCGAATTTTCCGAGCTGGTTGGCCAGGAGCACGTCGTGCGCGCGCTGAGCAACGCCCTCGACAGCGGCCGCGTGCATCACGCGTTCCTGTTCACCGGCACGCGCGGCGTCGGCAAGACGACGCTCGCGCGCATCCTCGCCAAGTCGCTCAATTGCGAAACCGGCGTGAGCTCGCACCCCTGCGGTCGTTGTGCGGCGTGCCGCGAGATCGACGAGGGGCGTTTCGTCGACCTGCTCGAAGTGGACGCAGCCTCGCGCACCAAGGTCGACGAAACACGCGAGCTGCTCGACAACGTGCAGTACGCGCCGGCGCGCGGCCGCTACAAGGTGTACCTGATCGACGAAGTGCACATGCTGTCGGCGCACTCGTTCAACGCGCTGCTCAAGACGCTCGAGGAGCCGCCGCCGCACGTCAAGTTCCTGCTGGCGACGACGGATCCGCAAAAGCTGCCGGTGACAGTGCTGTCGCGCTGCCTGCAGTTCAACCTCAAGCGCCTGCCGATGGCGGCGATCGCGGCGCGCCTGGCGTTCATCGCGCAACAGGAGCAGATCCCGTTCGAGCCCGCAGCGCTCGAGCTCCTGGCGCGCGCCGCCGACGGGAGCCTGCGCGACGGCTTGAGCCTGCTCGATCAGCTGATCGCCTTCGGCGCGGGTCACCTGCACGAGGCGGATGCGCGCGCCATGCTTGGCACCATCGACCGCACGCGCACCGTGCAGCTGCTCGAGGCGGTGGCGGCGGGTGACGCGGCCGCGGTCATGCGCGAGGTGAGCGCACTCGATGAGCTCGCGCCCGACTACGCGGCGGTGCTCGAGGAGGTCGCTTCGCTGATCCAGAAGGTCGCGCTCCGCCAGGCGGTGCCGGGTTACTCCGCCGGCGAGTCGTTCCCGGAGCAGGCGCTCGACGCGCTGGTCGCGCGCATTTCAGCTGCGGATCTGCAGCTCTATTACCAGCTCGCGATCCTGGGCCGTCGCGATCTCGAGCTGGCGCCCGACGCCCGCGGCGGCTTCGAAATGATCCTGCTGCGCATGCTGGCGTTTCGTCCCGCGGAGAGCGTGACGACGCCGGCGGGCGGCACGCGTGCTCCGGCCGCGAAAGGCGTGACGAGCACGGCGCGCAGCGGTCGCGAGCCGAGCGAGCTGCGAGTCGATGACTGGCAAGCCTTCATCGTGGCGCTCGACGTGCAGGGCGCGGCGCGACAACTGGCCAGCAATTGCTCGTTCGCGGGCCGCGAAGGCAGCCGCATCCACCTGCTGCTCGACCGCCGCGGTTCTCACTATCGCACGCCGCAGACGGAAGAGACGCTCACGCAGGCGCTCGCGCGCCGCCTGGGCGAGGGCGTGAAGCTCGACATCGAGCTGGCGGATACGGTAGTGGACACGCCGGCGCGCCAGTCCGCGCGCGCCGCGGAGGAACGCGTCGAAGCCGCGCGAGTCGAACTCGAGAACGATGCGACGGTGCGCGCCCTCAAGGAGCGATTCGGCGCGACGCTCTTGCCCGATTCGATCAAGCCACTGAGTTGATGACGCGGAGGAAGCGATGAAACCCGGGCTCGGCAATCTCATGAGACAGGCCCAGCAGATTCAGGAGAGCATGCAGAAGGCGCAGGCTGAGCTCGGCGCGCTCGAAGTCATCGGCGAAGCGGGCGGCGGAATGGTGCGGGTCACGATGAATGGTCGCCACGAAGTTCGCGGCGTGCAGATCGACCCGGCTGCGATCGGCGACGATCGCGACATGCTGGAGGATCTGGTCGCGGCGGCGGTCAACGACGCCGTGCGCAAGGTCGAGAGCCGCGTGCAGGAAAAATTCTCGGGTCTCATGGGTGGCATGAACCTGCCGCCGGGTTTCAAGCTGCCCCTGTGAAGCGCCGCAGCTGCGCGGCGCGCGGGCGCCGATGAAATACTCTCCGGTCCTGGCTCGCCTCATCGAGGCGCTGCGCTGCCTGCCGGGCGTCGGACCGAAGAGTGCGCAGCGCATGGCCTTCCATCTGCTCGAGCGCGACCGCGATGGCGGCCGCGAGCTCGCTGCCGCGTTGAGCGAAGCCGCGACCAGCATCGGTCACTGCCGCAACTGCCGCATGCTGACGGAAGGCGAGTTGTGCCCTCTGTGCGCGACTGGTCAGCGCGATGTGTCGCTGCTCTGCGTGGTCGAGTCGCCGGCCGACGTCGTCGCGGTCGAGCAGTCCGGGAGCTTTCGCGGCCAGTACTTCGTGCTGATGGGGCATCTGTCGCCCCTCGATGGCATCGGGCCCGAGCAACTCGGCCTCGCGGAGCTCGAGGCGCGCCTCGCCACCGGCACGGTGCGCGAAGTGATCGTCGCCACCAACCCGACCGTGGAGGGCGACGCCACTGCGCACGTCATCGGCGAGATGGCTGCAAGGCGCGGCGTGCGCGCCACGCGCATCGCTCACGGCGTGCCGGTCGGCGGTGAGCTCGAGTATGTCGACGGCGGCACCCTGGCGCACGCCCTCACGGGACGCCAGGTGATGAGCTAGCGGCGCCGCGCGCCGGGTTCCGCGAAGCGGGACTGCAGGCGTGCGAGCCTGCGATAACTCTCGTAACGACGCGCCGAGATCACTCCCGCAGCGACCGCGGCTTGCACGCCGCAGTCCGGTTCGCGCAGGTGCTTGCAGTCGCTGAAGCGGCAGCGCGCCGCCGGCTCGCGAAACTCGCGAAACAAGGCTGCAGGTTGTGTCAGCCTTTCGAGCGCAGGCGCGAAGTCGCGCACCCCCGGAGAGTCGACAATGGTGCCGCCGTCCGGTAAGCGATGCAGCGTCGCCACGCTCGTGACGTGGCGGCCTTCCACGGTCGCGCGCGACAGCTCGGCCGTTTCGGCGTTGAGCCCGGGCAGGAGGCAGTTGGCGAGCGAGGACTTGCCGACGCCGGATTGGCCGACGAGCACGCTCGACGCGTTGCGCAGCGCGCTGCGCAACGCAGGAATACCCGCACCGCTCAGGGCGCAACACTGCAGTGTCGGATACCCCACGGCGGCGTATGTCGCGAGCTCACCGAGCGCCTCACGGGATTCCGCGAGATCGCTCTTGTTGAGGACGATGAGGCATGCGATGCCGCCCGACTCAGCGGCGGCGAGAAAGCGATCGATCACGAAAAAATCGGGCCGCGGCAGGCCGGCGCTGACCACCACGAGCTGGGAAAGGTTCGCGACCATCGTCTCGGACCGACCACGAGCGTTCGTGCGGGCGAGCGCGGTGCGCCGTGGCAGCAGTTCCGTCACGACGCCGTGACCGTCGCGATCCGCCGGCATCCATTTCACTTCATCGCCACACACCGCCTCGAGGCGCCGGCCAAAGAGCGTACAGGCGTGACGGCTGCCGGCGGAGGTTTCCACGAGCACGTGGCGCCCGTGGCTCGCGATAACGCGCCCGGCGATGGTTTCGCGTGAATCGGCGGGACCAGACGGCGCCATCCGCTCAGCCAGCCGTGAGACGCGCGATACGCAGCGTCGCAGGTGGGTGCGAATCGAAGAACGCCGAATACAAGGCATCCGGCGTCAGTGTCGTGGCGTTCTCCCGATAGAGCTTGACCAGGGCCGAAGCGAGCTCGCGCGCATCGCTGTGCCGGCGGGCGAACTCGTCCGCTTCGTACTCGTGGCGGCGCGACCACGCCGCGGCCGCCGGGGCGAGCCAGAACGTCACGAGCGGCAGCGTCAGCGAGAACAGGACGAGCGCCGCGTGCGGCGAGGCCGACGGCACACCGAGTGACGTGTAGAAGGGCGGCCACTGCGCCAGCCAGGCGAGTGCGAACAGTGCAGCAAGGCCGGCGGCGAGGTTGAGCAGCAGGCGCTTGCGCACGTGCCGCAGGCGGAAGTGCCCCAGCTCATGAGCCAGCACCGCTTCCACTTCGGCCCCCGTCAGGCGTTCGAGCAACGTGTCGAACAGCACGATGCGCTTCTGCGCGCCCAGACCGGTGAAGTAGGCATTGCCGTGCGCGGAGCGGCGCGAGCCATCCATGACGAAAACGCCGCGACTCCTGAAGCCGCAGCGGCTGACGAGCGCTTCGAGCCGTTGCGCAAGCTCGGCATCGCTCACCGGGCGAAAGCGATTGAAGAGCGGCGCGATCAGTACGGGATATGCCCAGGCGAGCAACAGGCTGAAGGCGGCCCAGACCAGCCACGCATAGAGCCACCAGCGCGGCCCGCCCGCGATCATCAACCACAGGATCGCGGCGAGCAGGGGCACGCCCAGCACCAGCCCGAGCAGCAATCCCTTGACCAGGTCCGCCGCGTAGAGCTTCCACGTCATGCGGTTGAAGCCGAAGCGTGCCTCGATGCCGAATACGCGGTAGAGCGACAGCGGCCAGCCGATCAGGGCGACGAGCAGATAGAGGGACAGGATGACCACGATGCCGAGCCAAACGCCGTCGAGCGACCACTCGCGCCACCAGCGATCGAGCGTGGCCAGCAGTCCGCCCCACGCAATCAGGGCGAACACCAGGACATCCAGCACCGCTTCCGCCGCGCCCAAGCGCGCATGCGCGACCGTGTAATCGCCGGCCTTCCGATGGGCTTCGAGCGGGATGGCTCCGGCGAACGCAGCGGGCACGCTATCGCGCTCCGCAAGCACCCGCTTGCGTTGACGTGCCAGCAGCCACAGTCGACAGACGACTGCGAGCAGCAGCAGGAGCAGGAAGACGGCGGTTAAGGGTTCCATCGCGGCGCCGGGGCGGCGTGCGGAGCTTAGCGTCTGCTAATATGACCCGCAATCCGCGGCGTTCGTCATGCTCAAGGACTCCGACAACCTGATCTGGATCGATCTCGAGATGACGGGCCTGCGACCCGACGTCGATCACATCATCGAGATCGCAACGCTCGTGACCGACAAGCACCTGCGGGTGCTGGCCGAGGGTCCGGCGCTGCCGATCCATCAGCCCGATCCCGTGCTCGAGTTGATGGACGACTGGAACCGCCGTCAGCACGGCAACTCGGGTCTCGTCGCCCGCGTGCGCGCGAGCACCACGTCGGTCGCCGACGCCGAGCGCGTGACGCTGCTTTTTCTCTCGCAGTTCGTCGATGCCGGCGCCTCGCCGATGTGCGGCAACAGCATCTGCCAGGATCGGCGTTTCCTCGCGCGGCACATGCCGGAGCTCGAGCGTTTCTTCCACTACCGCAATCTCGACGTGAGCACCATCAAGGAGCTGGCGCGTCGCTGGGCGCCCGACGTCGCCGCCGGTTTCACCAAGCCTTCTTCGCATCTCGCGCTCGAAGACATCCGCGATTCGGTTCGCGAGCTGCAGTACTACCGCGAGCGGCTGTTCGCGCCGGCCCTGGCGGTGCCGCCGGATTCGCCGTGAGTGGCGCGCTGAGCGAGGCTGCGCGGCGCGATCTGCCGCCGCCGGACGTCGACACGGTACACGAGGCCGCGGCGCGCATCGCGCCATACGTGCGGCGTACGCCGGTATTGCACGATGAGCTCCTGGACACGGAGCTCGGCGCCGAGGTCTTCTTCAAGTGTGAAAACCTGCAGCGCGGCGGCGCCTTCAAGTTGCGGGGCGCCACGAACGCCGTGCAATCACTCAGCGCTGCCGCGGCGGCTGCGGGCGTTGCCACGCACTCGTCGGGCAATCATGGAACCGCGCTTGCCATCGCAGCACAGCGTCGCGGCATTCCGGCAGTCGTGGTGATGCCAAGAAATACCGCGAAGGTGAAGATCGCGGCGGTGCGGCGCGCGGGAGCGGATGTAGTCCTGTGCGAACCCGGAGTGATCGCGCGGGAGAACGCGCTTGCACAGGTGCTGCGCGAACGACGCCTCGAGGTGGTTCATCCTTACGATGACGAGCGCGTCATTGCCGGTCAGGGCACGGCCACACTCGAATTCCTGGCGCAGCAGCCCGGGCTCGGATTGCTGATGGTACCGGTGAGCGGCGGGGGCCTGCTGAGCGGTACGGCAATCGCCGCCAAGGGGACCGACAGCGCGCTCCGTGTGATCGGTACGGAGCCTGCGCTCGCGGATGATGCGTGCCGCTCGTTCCGCAGCGGCGAGCGCGTGTTGATCGATGCGCCGCAGACCATCGCGGACGGCTTGCGCGCCTCTCTGGGTGTGCGCAATTTCGCGATCATCCGCCGCCTGGTGGATGACATGGCGAGTGTCTCCGAAGAGGCAATCGTGGCCGCCGTAAAGCTCGTGCTCGAACGCCTCAAGGTACTGATCGAGCCCTCCGCCGCGGTGCCGGTGGCGGCACTGCTCGAAAAGAAGATCGATACGCGCGGCACGCGCGTCGGCATCATCTTGTCGGGTGGCAACCTCGATCTCGATGGCGCGCGTTGGCTGACCGGTGGCTCATGAAGCGCGCCCAGTGGTATTTCGATTTCATCTCGCCGTACGCGTACCTGCAGCTGCCTCGCCTGAATGAATTCGCAGCGTTGTGTGAGCTGCAACTGCGCCCGGTGCTGTTCGCCGGGCTGCTGAATCACTGGGGGCAACTGGGTCCTGCGGAGATCGCACCGAAGAGGGCGTTCACCTACAGCCAGGTGCGCTGGCGCGCCAGGCGTGAGGGCATTGCGCTCACGATTCCGGAGGCGCATCCGTTCAATCCGCTCAAGCTCCTCAGGCTGGCCATTCATCTGGGCAGCGGCCAGGCGGAGGTGCAGCGCCTGTTCGAGTTCGTGTGGCGCGACGGTCACATTCCCGAAAATGCGCGTGCCTGGGCCGCGCTGCTCGAGGAGCTTGGCGTCGCCGAGGAAGCCATCGCGCGTGATCAAGTCAAACAGGCGTTGCGAGCCAATACCGATGCCGCCATCG
>DATIEU010000067.1:0-5831 GCA_035455565.1 Steroidobacteraceae bacterium
GGGCCTGATCGTGATGGGCATCGTCTTTGCACTGCTTCTGCCCATTTTCCAGCTCAACGAGCTTGTCGCATAACAGTCACAATCCGCGCGCGGTCGTGAAACCCATCACGAACCGCCCCGGTGTGCGACGGGCTCTTGCCACCTTTGTCGATTGGCCTTATAACGCGCCGCGTGTCGTTTGCGAATGGGTGCATTACCCTGAGCGTCTCGGATGAGCGAGAAAACCGAATCCGACGAATACGACGAAGAGGAAGCTGAAGAGCCCGTTGAGGAAGCGGACCTCGACGTCGATCATTTGATCAAGGACCTCGAGTCCATGAAGCGTCGTGGGCCGAAGGTGACCGATCCTGCGTGGCGGCGGCTGGAACGCTACATGGAAGAGAAGCGCACCTCCGAGCAGTTGACCGATTTCGACGACTACGACATCGGCGACGAGAGTGGCAAGCCGCGCCGCAAGCGCAAGCACTGAGCGGCTTTCGCCGCGTTCAACGAACCGGCCCGAGGCCGGCCCGGCCCAGGACCAGGTCGAGCAGCGCTCGCCTCTCTCGTTCTCCCAGCACCGCCTCTACCGGCACGAACCAGTGGCGCTGATCGGCAAAGCGCTCGCATTTCACGGCATCTTTCTCCGTCATCAACACGGGTAACGAGTCCCCGAATTCCAGGTCCTCGCGCGTGAGCGCGAAATGATCCGGCAGCGCGTGCGGGATCACGCGCAAGCCGTGGTCCTCGAGCATGCGGAAGAAGCGCCGCGGATTGCCGATCGCGGCAAGCGCATGCACCGGGCCCGGCGCGAAGTGCTCGAGCGCGCGGCGCGAGCCGCCCACCACCGAGAGCGCTATGTCCGCTTCGAGGCCCATGGCGATCTCCGCCTGCTCGACGCGCTCGCCATTGACGACGAGCAGATCGACATCGGCGAGCCGCGTCAATGGCTCGCGCAACGGCCCCGAGGGCAGCAGGCGACGGTTGCCGAAGCGCCGCTCGCCGTCGATGACCACGATTTCCGCAACACGCTTGAGCCGCAGGTGCTGCAGGCCATCATCCGCGATGACAATCTGGACATTGCGCGACAGTAGCTGTCGCCCGGCAGCGACACGATTCGAGCCGATGGCCACGGGGCAGCGACTGCGGCGCGCGAGCAGTAGCGCCTCATCGCCCACCTCCTCCACCGTCGATTCGGGCGTTACCAACCGTGCCGAGCGCGCGCTGCCACCATACCCGCGCAGCACGATACCGGGACGCAGCCCCAGCGATTGCAATTGCGTCGCGAGCCAGAGTGTCAGCGGCGTCTTGCCGGTTCCGCCGACGGAAAGATTGCCGACCACCACCACGGGGCGTCCGATGTCGCTCGCCGGCAGCCAACCCTTGCGGTAGAGCGCGTAGCGCAACCGCACCAGGCATTCGTAAATCCAGCTCAAAGGCCTTAGCAGCACGCCCGTGGCCGAGTCTTCGTACCAGACGCGCTGCAGCCAGGCGTGCAATGCCGACTTCATTGCCGCCGCAACTCCTGGCTCAGGCGTTGAACTGCAGGCGATGCAGGGCGGCGTACAGGCCGTCGCGTGCCAGGAGCTCGGCGTGCGTCCCGGTTTCGACGACCTGTCCTTCTGAGAGCACCACGATGCGATCTGCGCTTTCGATGGTTGACAGGCGGTGCGCGATCACAAGCGTGGTGCGATTGCGCATGAGATCGACCAGCGCGTCCTGGATGATGCGCTCCGATTCGGTATCGAGCGCGGAGGTGGCTTCATCGAGGATCAACACCGGCGAGTCCTTGAGCAATGCCCGCGCGATCGCGATGCGCTGCCGCTGCCCGCCCGACAAGAGACCCCCGCGATCGCCCACGCGCGTATCCAGGCCTTCCGGCAGCTCCGCGGCGAACTCGAGCACGTGTGCCGCCCGCGCTGCGGCCTCCAGCGCCTGAGGAGACACGGCATCGCGGCCGAAGGCGATGTTGGCGCGGATCGTATCGTTGAAGAGCACCACGTCCTGGCCGACGAAGCTCACTTGGTCGCGCAGGTCCTTCAGCCTATATTCGCGCACGTCGTAGCCATCGAGCGCGACCACACCCGCCGTGGGATCGTAAAAGCGCGGCAGCAGGCTCACCAGGGTCGACTTGCCGCTGCCCGACTTGCCGACGATCGCGACGCGCTCTCCGGCGCGCACCTTCAGACTGACGTCGTGCAACACCGCGCCCTTCTCCGTCGCATACTCGAAGGAGACGCGCCGGTACTCGAGGTCGCCGCGCGCGCGCTCGATGCGCCGGTCACCGCCGGCGCTTTCCGGCGGCACATCGAGCACTTCGAAGACGCTCGCGCCGGCAGCGATGCCCTGCTGCAGCGGGCCGCTGATGTTGACCAGCCGCCGCAGCGGCGCGGTGATCATCAGCAATGCGCCAATAAAGCCGATGAAATCGTCGACGCGCATCTCGGCCTTGAGCACCTGCTGGATGGCTACGTACATGACGCTTGCGAGGCCGAGGGCCGCGATCTGCTGCACCACTGGGTTGCTGAGCGCCTTGGCCATGATCAGGCGCATGTTGTTGCGACGATTCTGCTCGTTGACTTGCTCGAACGTGCGGATCTGGAAATCCTGTGCGTTGAATACCTTGATGAGTCGTTGCCCGTCGACCGCTTCCTTGGCGATGCGCGTGACGTCACCCATCGAGCTCTGGATGCGGGCGCTGTAACGGCGGAAAGTCCGGTTGGCGAACTGCATCAACCAGGCGATCAGGGGCGCCGCGATGAAGCTGAAAAGCGTGAGTTGCCAGTTGATGTAGGCGAGCAATCCGATGAGGAAAGCGATGGTTAGCGTGTCGCGAATCAGCACGGTGATCGAGTTGGTGGCGGCCTCTGCCACGAGCTCGGTGTTGTAGGTCAGCCGCGAGAGCATTTCGCCCGAGGCCTGGCGGTCGAAATACAGCGTCGGTAAATGCAGGTAGTGAGCGAACAGCTCGCCACGGATCGCCTTGATGATCTGCCGCCCCACCCAGCCAGGAAAATAGTTCGAGACGTAGTCGCCGACGCCGCGGATGAGGAACAACAGGAAAACGGCGGGCGGCACCAGCGCGAGCGTGCGGGGATCGGGCTTGACGAAGGCGCCCTTGAAGAATTCCTTGACGAGCCATACGAGCGCTGCATCGCTGGCCGCGAAGAGCAGCATGCCCACGACGCCAATCATGAACATGCCGAGGTGCGGCCGCGCGTAGCCGAGGAGCCGCTTGTAGACGCGCCACGCGTCCTGCGTCACCGGTGGGCCCGCGGGCTTGTCGCGATTGTCGGGACTGCCCCGGTTGGTCGCCTGCTCCACCGCAGGCTGCGCCGGGACGCGTGGTTGCGCGTTCACCCGCCGGGGCGCTCGTTGATGGTGGCGATGTTGATCTGCGCGAAGCCGAGCCGGCCGATCACGTCCATGGCAGTCACCACCGATTGATGCGTGGCGCGCGCATCGGCGCGGATCGTGACCGGGACCTTGCGCGTCGGTCCGGCTGCCTTGAGCAGCGCGCCGCGCAGCGTCTCCGGGCTGTTATTGATCAGCGTGAGCTCGTTGACGCGATACGCGCCCTGGGCAGTCACCGTGACGACGATCGGATCGGTGGCCGTCGGTCGCTCGGTCGGCGCATCCGCCTGCGGCAACTGCAGCTTGACGCGACCTTCGAAGGAGAACGTGCTCGAAACCATGAAGAAGATCAGGAGGAGCAGCACCACGTCCACCAGCGGAATCAGCTGGATTTCCGGTTCCTCGCGCAAGCGGGGCTTCAGGATCACGTCATCACCCCGAAGCGCGTCGGCGCACTTCTTCCGTGGCTTGTCCCTGTCCGGACTCGATGGCATCGACCAGCTTCATCGCTTCTTTTTCCATCTGCACCACGATGCGGTCGACCTTGCCGCGCAGGAACCGGTAGGCGAACAACGACGGGATCGCGACACACAGTCCCGCTGCCGTCGCGAGCAGAGCTTCGGAGATGCCCGCCGACAACACGCGCGGATCGCCCATGCCGCCCGTCGAGATGGCGCTGAACGAATTGATGATGCCGGTCACCGTGCCGAGCAACCCGAGCAGCGGTGAAACGGTCGCAATCGTGCCGAGCGTATTGAGAAAGCGCTCGAGCTCGTGCACCACGTGGCGTCCCGTGTCCTGCAGGCGCTCGATCATCACCTCGCGCGGGCGGTGGCGGTTCGCCAGTCCCACGGCGAGCACCTTGCCGAGCGGCGAGTTCTGCTCGAGCGCGGTGATCAGCTTGTCATTGACCTGGTTGGCGCTCAGCCATTTCCACACCTGCTCGGTGAGCTCGGACGGCAGCACGCGCTTGCGTTGCAGGGTCCATAAGCGCTCGAGGACGATCGCCGCCGCGCAGATCGAGCAGAGGATGATGGGCCACATGAAGGGCCCGCCGGCTTGGATGATTTCCCACATGCTTCAATGATATATGGCAGAAACCGCGGCGGATGATACTGCACCGTCCGGGGCATAGACAGCTTTCGCGGGCCCGGGCGCCCCCAGACAGCGCGAGCGGCCCGCCAGCGGCGACGGAGCCTGCCAGTAGCGGCGCTGCTCGAGTCGTTGGCTGCGCGCACCGGTAAGTCCCCGGCCCGAATCGGCCGCAATCGTGATCGCGCCCCAATCGGCGCTGCTGATCACCTCGGCGCCCGACCGACACCAGCGCTCGACGACGACCTCGTGCGGGAAGTGCCAACGATTGCCTGCGCCCGCGGACACTATCGCCACCCTCGGCTGCACGCGGCTCACGAACGCCTCGCTCGAGGAGCTGCGGCTGCCGTGATGGGGCACGACCACAATGTCCGTGCGCGCAAGATCGGCGCGCATTACCAGCCGCTCCTCCGCCGCGTGTTCGATATCTCCCGTCAGGAGTGCACGCGTAGCGCCCGCTGCAATCGACAGCACGCACGAACTGTCGTTGTCGCTCCAGGTTTCGTCAGCGGCGGGATGCAGGAATTCGAACCGGACCTCATCCCAGATCCACGCTTCACCGCGCCGGCATGGGGCCGATGGGATCTGATGACCGCGTCGCGTTTCGCCGCCGTGCCGCGCCGTTACTACGGCAAGCGCCTGCTCGATGGCCGGCGCACCGCCGGTGTGATCGCTGTCGGGATGGCTGGTCACCAGCATGTCGATGTGCGAGATGCCTTCGTGCTGCAGATACGGAACGACCGCCAGCTCGCCAGCCGAGCGTCCGCTGCGAAACGCCGGGCCGGCATCGAACAGGAGCACATGAGTCCGCGTACGCACGACCACCGACAAGCCTTGGCCGACATCGAGCGCCGTCAGTGTGAAGGCACCGATCGGGGGCCGAGCGGCCTCGGATCCCACGAGAGCAGCGAACAGCACCAAGCCGGGCACACGCACTCGCATCGGCAACGGAGTGATGAGGACGAGTGCGGAGGCGCACAGCAGCAGCGCGAGCCCCGGCCCCGGCGCCGCCACGTGGAGCCAGCCGCCGGGCAAATTCGCGGCCCATTCAAGCGCCGACCAGGTGAACTCGAAGAGACGCGCAGTGACCCCCAGCACCGAATTGCTGAGTCCGGTCGCCGGCATGAGCGCGACTCCAAGCAGCGTTCCCGGGACCAGCAATCCGCTGAAGAGCGGGATCGCGAGCAGATTTGCGAACGGCGCGACGAGTGAGACGCTGCCGAAGAGCAACGCCGTGGCTGGCACCATCGCGACCGACACCGAGATCTGGGTCGACAGGAAGGCCCGCATGGGCAGCGCGCGCCCCACCACGCCACTCCCGAGAATGAGCGCCGCCACTGCGACGAATGACAGCCACAGACCTGCCGTGAGCACGGCATGCGGGTCGTACAGGAGCACGCCGATCA
>DATIEU010000068.1:0-3717 GCA_035455565.1 Steroidobacteraceae bacterium
GGCATCCAGCCAATACCAGCCGAGGTTGACCCACTCGAGCTGCACGCGTGCCCGAACTTGGGGCTCAGGTGGCTGAAGTCGATCTTGGTGTCGTCCGCCTGTCCGTAGATACGCGTTGCGGTCGGGAAATTGTTGGGCGCGCCGGCCACCGGGACGGCGATCGTGCCGGGTGTCAGCTGATTGTCGAAATCAAAGCTCAGGAGTCTCGACCAGGCGCTCTCCCTCGCGGGTTCCCGTCACGACGATTTCGTCCAGCGTCTCCGTTTCGGCACGTGCCGGCGTGACGGCCAAGGCAAGAGTCAACGAGGCGGCGGAAGGTAACGTAGCCGCAATCGCCCGCCACCCCGGTTGCGTGGGCATTTCAGCGCGCTTGGACATTCCCTTCCCCCTGGCGGCGGTTGCCACACTTGGTTGGGATTTAAGTGGACCGCGTCGACGCAGGACAACTAGCAGGGGTCATGCCACGCGCGGCCTTCAGAATATCCAACGTCTAGGTGAGTAATCCCGGCGTGCGGGCACGCGACAAGCCCGGCGCGACCTGTCGCCCGCGAGCGACCGCCGCCAGCAGTAACTACAAGAAATCCGTGAAAGAATTGCGTTGGGCGGCTTTAACCGTCTTATTGCGACGCCAACGCCGGTACCGCCGACCGCTGTGGGCGGATGACCCGGCTAGCACTAGAAGATGAATGGCCGCCAGTGAGCGCGGCCATCCTGGTTCAGTCGGGCGATACGAGGTCAAGATTTTTTTGTAACGGGGATGCCGCTCGTTCAATCGCGTTCGCGGTCATTGCCGTGGTCGTCACCGAAGATCGCGGTGAGCTCGAGATCGCCGTCGATCACGAGGCCGACATCGCGGCAGTAGACCTTGGTCGATTCTTCGTTCGGATTGAACGGCGTCGTCTCGGTCACTTCGATGCAATCCTCGAAGGTGCCCGCGGGAACCGTGATCTCGACGCCGGTCTCGACGTGCTCGGCGCGATCGAGCGCCACACCGGGCGCCAATTCCTGGAAGTAGCGCTGCCCGAGGATGAAGCCCGAGTCCGGCATGATGATGCCGGGCCGCGCGCCGTTACGACCGGCCAGCCATGCGCCTTCGTGACTCACAATCTCGCCGTCCTCGTAAATGTCGACCTCTTCGCCGAAGTAGTAGACGTCGTGCAGGGGCGCGCAGTCGGCGAAGAAGTTCCGCGAAATCTCCTTGAGCTCGGCGTTCTCGGTCTCGCGTTCCTGCACCACGCGCGTCCACACGTTGCGTAGACGGCCGTCGATTTCCAGGCGAACCTTGCGGACGGTCGGCTTGACCGTGATCCAGAGCTCTTCGAGGTCCTCGCATTCCCCTGAGTCCACGCAGCGCGCATTGGTGAAGTAGAGCTGCCGGCGGGGCTTGAGGATGAAGTAGGGGTTGCCGCCGACCGTGCTGAAGTGGCAATCCTCGAGCGGAAACTCGTCGGTGAACTCGGGCTCCTCTTCCTGGGCCTGGGGTGCGTTCCAGGGTACGAACACGAGCATCAGCAGGCCAAAGGCCGGAAAATGCGGGCGCATGAGGATCTCCTTCAAGGGGTACTCTGTTCAGCCTTAGACGAAAACCGGCCGCGAATCCTTCAGGTTGGCGAAGGGAATGGCGGCGACGGCCGTCTAACAAGTCGATGACGGAGCGAAAGCGCGCGTGAGTGACACGATCCATGTGGATCGGGCGCTGGCCCGCAGGATCCTCGGCGGCGACGAAGCCGCCTTTCGCGGCCTGTTCGACTCCTTTTTTCCGCGGCTCTATCGCTTCGCGCTGGCGCGGCTCGACGGCGACCACGAGGCGGCCCGCGAAGTGGTGCAGCAGACATTCTGCAAGGCCGTCGAACGGCTCGAGACGTACCGGGGCGAGGCGGCGCTCTACACGTGGTTCTGCCAGGTGTGCCGCAACACGCTCATCGACCACCAGCGCGCGATGCACCGCGAAACGCGCACCGTGGTGCTGCTCGAGGATCAGCCCAATGTGCGCGCCATCCTCGAGTCATTCGTCGCGCCGGCCGACGAGCAGCCGGATCTGCGCGCCTGGCAGCAGGACGTGCGCCGCCTGGTGCAGGCGACCGTCGACACACTCCCGGATCACTACAGCGAGATTCTCGAACTGAAGTACGTCGATGGGCTATCGCTCCAGGACATCGCGGAGCAGCTCAACGTCGGCACCAAGGCAGCCGAATCGCTCCTCATGCGCGCGCGAACCGCGTTTCGCGAGGCCATCCTCGCCGTTGCCGAAACGCCCGACGCGCTGCAACCGCTAGGCGGAGACTCAGGAAGGTGATGAGCAATGACTCGAGACCCATACGATCCGAACGCAGCCGCCGATGAGCAGAGCGATACGCTGGCACGTTTGATCCGCGCCGCCGGTCGCCGCGCGGAGCCGCCCGCGCAGGCCTACGAGCAGACGCTGGCCGCCGCCATGGCGAGCTGGGACCAGGTGCAATCGCGTCGTCGCCGGCGAGTGTTCGCGACGCTCGCGGCATCCATTGCGCTGGCGATCGGCGTTGCGTTCCTCCTGCTCACGCAATTGCCTCAGGGGACGCCGCCGATCGCCGGACGCACCGACCGGATCGTCGGCACGGTGGAGATGCGTGGCGATTCGCAGAGCGCATGGTCGACGCTGCGCGACGACCTGCTGAGCTTGCCGCTCGGCGCCGGGATCCGCACGCGCGACGGCAGTCGTGCCGGCATCCTGTTGAGCAACGGCATTTCGCTGCGGTTGGCCGAGGCGACCGAAATCGAGCTCGAGTCCGATTCGCGCCTGCGCGTGATCGCGGGCAAGGTGTACATCGACACCGGCGCGATGCGTCCGAAGAACGGCATCGAAGTGGTGACCGAAGCGGGCACGGCAGTCGATGTCGGAACACAGTTCGAAGTGTTGTATCGGGACGGGGAATACCGGCTGCGCGTGCGCGAGGGCCGCGTCCTGTTGCGCCATGACGCAGGGGAGGTCGACGGCCAGGCGGGCGAGCAACTCAAGATCCTGCCGGGCGGCGAGCTCGAGCGCACGCGCATCGAGCACAACGACTCTGGGTGGGATTGGGTCGAGTCGCTGGCGCCTGCGCCCGACATCGACCGGCAGCCGGTCACGGTGCTGCTCACGTGGGTCGCACGCGAGACCGGTCGGACCGTGCGCTTCGCGAGCCCTGACATCGAACGCAGAGCGGGCAGCACCATCCTTCACGGCAACATTCGCCATCTCGCGCCGCTCGAAGCATTGTCGGTGATGCTCGCCACCACCGATCTCGAGTACACGCTTCCCGATGACGCTACAATCTTCGTCCGGCTGAAAGACAGTCAGTAGACGGTGAAGGCAGGGACACGGCATTGGCGCTGGCGCACCCCGGCCCGCTCTCCGTGCTTGCGGACAGCGCTGCTTTCGGCGTGCGCGCTGCTCGCCGCCGCTCCCGCGCCGGCTGAAACGTTTCGCGACCTGACGCTCGAGGAGGCGCTTGCCCGCCTTCAGTCGCGCGGTCTCTCCATTCTCTACAGCAGCGATCTCGTGCAACCCTCGATGCGCGTGCGCGACGAGCCGCATGCCACGGAGCCGCGGGCGATTCTCGAGGAAATCGTGGCACCCTATGGATTGAAGGTTGCCGCCGGGCCCAATGGCTCACTCCTGTTGGTGCGCGGAGCGCAACCGTCCGCGGCGCCTGCGAGCCCCGTGACGGCGACGTCTGCTGCGCCCGAGCGCGCGTCATC
>DATIEU010000069.1:0-4706 GCA_035455565.1 Steroidobacteraceae bacterium
CCAGGCTTCCGCGGCGGAAACCAGCCGGCGTCCCAATCCGTGATGCTGGCGGTCGGTCGATACCGCCAGCAGTCCGAAGTAACCGACGTCGCCGCGCAACTCGACGTAGACGCAGCCTTCGAGCGACCCGATCGTGGTCTCGCGCAGCAGAAAGCCGCCGCTCCCGAGCTTGTCGCGCACCTCTTCGAGGCTGATGCGCGCTCCGTCGTAGAGGAACCCTTCGGCGGGGAGATAGGCCTCGTTGATCAGGTCCGCAATGTCTTCGGCGTCCTGCTCACTCGCTTCGCGCAGTCCGCTGAGGACGGCCGGATCTCGCGGGCTCATGGCCTCATCATCTCAGGTTTTGGAGGAGCGCATAATCGCCAACCCCACCCGCCATTGGAGGGCGCACCAATGACCGACACGATTCGCCAGGTGAACTACTGCTACCTGGTAGCCCCGAGCAAGCCCGGGGCCGCCGCCGAGATCCTCGGCGCGCTCCGCGAAGGTAACGTCAACCTCTTGGTTTTTTCAGGATTTCCCGCGGGTCGGGACCGGGCCCAGATCGACCTCGCGACCGACGATGTCGATGCGCTCAAAGCGGTCGCCAGGCAGCGGAAATGGAAGTTGAGCCGCGTCAAGCGCGCCTTCCTCGGACAGGGGCGCGATACGGCCGGCGCGGCGATTGCGCCGCTGGCTGCCCTGGCGGCAGCCCGCATCAACGTGACCTCGGCAACCGCAATTGCCGCGGGCGAGGGGCGGTTCGGCATGATCTTCTGGGTCAAGCCCGCGCAGCACAAACGCGCTGCGCAGGTCCTGGGCGCGGCTTAGAGGGCGCTAGCGAGCCGTGCCGGCGCGCACGCGCTCGAGATAGCGATCGCGGAGCTCCGTCTGGCGCGAGCGATCCGCTTGCTGCACGCCGTCGACGAAGACGTGCGTGGCAAAACTGGTGACCTCGAGCGGATCGCCGCTCCACACGACGAGATTGGCGCGATGGCCGCGCTCGATCGTGCCAAAGCGATCTGCAACGCCGAAAATTTCAGCGGGAACCCGCGTGAGACCGGCGAGCGCTGCATCCCACGGCAAGCCGTGAGCCACGGCCACGCCGGCGGTCTGGCGGAGCTTGCGCACGTTGTGGGGCTCCGGCGAGTCCATCGTGAAGGCGACGTCCACACCGGCGCGCTCGAGGCGCGCCGCGTTCTCGAGCGTCGCGCCGATCGAGTCCAGGCCGAGCGGCAGGTCTTCGAGCCCATCGAGGATCACGGGCACTCGCGCCGCGGCCAACTCGCTCGCAACGCGCCACGCTTCGGCACCGCCCGAGAGGGCGATGCGCAACTTCTCGCGCCTGGCAAATGCGAGCACCTGGCGGATGTCGGCGGCACGATCGACGTCGAACACGAAAGGTCCGGCACCGCCGATGAAGTCGAGCAGCGTCTGGCGCCCCGCTGGCGTCAGCAAGCGCTGGTCGTCCGGCAACACCGCCTTCGGCGTGCGCGCTTCGAGGAACGCCTGCTTGAGGAGCATGTACTGCGCCGCGCGGCTGCCACCGGACAGCTCGTTCGCATCGGCGCCGAAATCGAGAAACAGCGCGCGCGAATCCGTCGCCGCGCCACCGTTGAGCGCCACCACCGAGCCCTGGCCGGCGATGATGGTGCCACCCGGCGCTTTCGACGAGCCCGCTTCCGCCGTGGGCACGATGACCGCGAAGGTCACCCCTTCGACGCGTGAAACACCGATGGCAACCGAATCGGGATTGAATGCGAGTGCGACGTCGAATTCCGGACGCATGGTGCCGAGCTTGAGCGCGGCATCCTCGGCCGTAGGCTCCAGGCCGATCTCCTCGAGGCCGAGATGCGTCAGGCCGCCGAAGAATCCCGGGGTGACCGGCCGTTCCTGCGCATCGATGATGCGTGCTTGTGCCGGTGCTGCGAGCGCGCGGCCGATCGCCTCGATCGTGCCATCACGCACGAGGATGTCCGCGCCCTCGAGCGTGCCCGTGTCCGCCATCGTGTGCACGGTCGCATTGCGGATGAGCACGGTCTCGGCGAGCGTCGGACCGCCGAGCAGGAAAGCTGCCAGGGCCGTCAGCAAACGGATCATGGCGTCACACCCGGCGCTGCGGGTTGACCCAGCAGGAAGTCCGATTCGGGCGAGCCGCGTTTCGAGCGGTCGTATTGCACGACGCCATCGACGAACACGAGATCGGTCAACGCGTAGACGCTGAACGGGTCGTGATTCCACACGACCACGTCCGCCATCTTTCCGGGTTCGAGCGTGCCGGTCTGCTCGAGGATTCCCAAGGCACGGGCGGCATTGGCGGTGACCCAGGCAATCGCGTGCTCCGGCGCGATGTCGAGTCCGGCGCGCCGACCGGACGTCATGGCCTTGGCCGCTTCCTGGTTCAACCGTTGAATGCCTTCTTCGGAATCCGAGTGCACGATGGCGCATCCGCCCGGCGCCGCATCGACCAGCGCGATGTTCTCCTGGATGCCGTCGTAGGACTCCATCTTGAAGCCCCACCAGTCGGCCCACATCGCGCCGCAGGTTTTGTGCTCGGCCAGCAGGTTCGCGATCTTGTAGGCCTCGGTCGCGTGGTGGAACGCGGACACGTGGTAGCCGAACTCATCCGCCATGTCGAGCACGATCGCCATCTCGTCGGCGCGATAGCAATGCTGATGCACCAGGATCTCGCCCTTGAGCGCGCCCGCGAGCGTGTCGAGACGCAGGTCGCGCTTGACGGGCTTCGCATCTTTCTCGCCCGCGTCGGCCTTGCGTTGGTATTCCGCCAGGTCGCGCATGTATTCCTGCGCTTCTACCCATTGCGCGCGATAGCCGGCGACGTTGCCCATGCGGGTGGAAGGAAACTTCTCCTTCGAGCCGTAGACACGCTTGGGATTTTCACCGCAAGCCATCTTCAGGCCCTGCGGCGCGCCCGGAAACTTCATGCCCTGGTAGGTGGTCGCGTGCACGTTCTTGAGCACCACCGAGCGCCCGCCGATGAGGTTGGCCGAACCCGGCAGGATCTGCATCGACGTGATGCCGCCCATGCGCGCCGTCGTGAAGCCCGGATCCTGCGGCCACACCGAATGCTCCGCCCACACATTGGCAGTGACCGGGTCGGTCGCTTCGTTGCCATCGCTATGGGCGCGGACTTGTGGGCTCGGATACACGCCGAGGTGCGAGTGCACGTCGATGAGTCCCGGGGTCACCCAGCGCCCCTTGCCCTCGACGATGCGTGCGTCGGCAGGGGCCTCGAGATTGCGGCCCACGCTGCGAATGCGCCCTTCGGCGATCAATACGTCGGCGTCATCGAGGCGCTGGCCAGTGCCGGTCAGCACCGTCGCGCCACGGATCAACGTCGGCGCGCTCGGCTGCGGCTTGTACGTGGACGGGTAAGGAGCTGCCAGCGCGACGGGTAGCGCGGCGGCTTTGCTGGAGGTGTCTTGCGTGGCGGGCTGCGCGGCGCAGCCCACGACTGCGCCGGCGAGCAGCGCGCTAAGCCATCGCACGGATGCGATGTACGAGCCGGCTCTTGTGCCGCGCCGCCTTGTTCTTGTGAATGAGGCGCTTGTTGACCATGGAGTCGATGACCGGAACGGCCGCCTTGTACGAGGTCTCGGCCTCGCCCTTGTCACCGGAGCCAATGGCGACATTCACATTGCGGATCGCCGTGCGCAGCTTCGAACGTGCGGCAACGTTGTTGGCGTTGCGCTTGACGGCCTGGCGTGCGGCCTTTTCTGCAGACTTGGTATTGGCCAAGACGAACTCCACGAGTGGGCCCGCAGGCCCGAACGAAAGGCCGCGTAGTCTGCGCAGCGCGGGGGCGATTGTCAATGCTCGATCAGGGCTCCGAGAGCGTCGTAAGTCCCCGCCGTATTTGACTTTTCCGCTATAGTGCAGGCGGCGCATCGGGCGCCGTGGCGAGGAGTGCGTTTGAGCGTAGTCCGGCACACCACGCAGGTGGGTGTGATGACCCTGCTGTCCCGGGTGAGCGGGATGGTGCGCGACATGGTGTATTCGAACGTGTTCGGCGCCGGGCCGCTGATGGACGCATTCTTCGTCGCGTTCAAGATCCCGAACTTCCTGCGCCGTCTCTCCGCCGAGGGCGCCTTTTCGCAGGCCTTCGTGCCGGTCGTCTCCGAGTACAAGGTCCGCCGCTCGAACGAGGACGTGAAGGAGCTGGTGGGCGGCGTGGCCGGCACACTCGGCGTGGTGCTGTTCGTCGTCACGCTCATCGGCGTGATCGCCGCGCCCGCACTCATTCTCCTGTTTGCGCCGGGCTTCCGGCTCGATGGCGGGCGTTTTGAGCTCGCGGTTGACATGCTGCGCTGGACCTTCCCGTACATCTTCTTCATCTCGCTGGTATCGCTCTACAGCGGCGTGCTGAACAGCTATGGCCGGTTCGGCTCGCCGGCGTTCTCGCCGGTGCTGATGAACGTCGTGATGATCGTGACGGCGCTCGGAGTGGCGACACATTCGTCCAACCCCGGCATCGTGCTCGCGATCGGCGTGTTCGTGGCGGGGGTTGCGCAGCTCATCTTCCTGTGGCCCTTCATGGCGCGTCTGCACGTGATGGGCCGGCCGCGCTGGCGCTGGGACCACGAAGGCGTGCGCCGCGTGGCGCGCCTCATGCTGCCGGGAATCTTCGGCTCGTCGGTGGCGCAGGTGAGTCTGCTGCTCGACTCGCTGATCGCCTCTTTCATGATGGTAGGCAGTATTTCGTGGCT
>DATIEU010000070.1:0-20288 GCA_035455565.1 Steroidobacteraceae bacterium
AGGAATGGCTGCTCACCTTCGTGGTGGTGGGAGGCGGTCCAACCGGCGTGGAGCTCGCGGGTGCGATCGGCGAAATGGCCCGCTACACGCTGTCACGCGACTTCCGGCAGATCGATCCGCGACGCGCGCGCGTCATTCTACTCGAGGCGGGGCCGCGCATCCTGCCGGCGTTCGATGCGCGTTTGGCGGCGCGCGCCACACGGGATCTCGAGAGTCTGGGCGTCGAGGTACGCGTGGCCGCGGCAGTCACTGCGGTGTCGAGCGAAGGTGTGGCACTGGGGGCGGAGAGCATCGGCGCCGCGACCGTTCTCTGGGCAGCGGGCGTGCGCGCCAGCGGCATCGGTCGCGCTCTCGGCGTGCCGGTGGATTCGGCCGGACGGGTGATCGTCGAGGCTGACCTGAGCCTCCCCGGAAATCCGGACGTCTTCGTGGTGGGTGACCTCGCGCACTCGGTCGATCCGCGCACCGGGCGACCATTCCCTGGTGTGGCGACGGTGGCCATGCAGCAGGGCATTTTTGTGGCGAAGACCATCCTGGCGGAGCGCTGGGGCCGGGCGCGGACGCCGTTTCGCTTCGTGGACCTGGGACAGATGGCCACCATTGGACGGGCGCGCGCGGTATCCGAATTCCGCAGCCTGCGGTTTGCCGGCCTCTTTGCCTGGTGGTTCTGGCTGCTCGTGCACATCTACCGCCTTACCGGCTTCCGTAACCGGCTATCGGTGATGGTGCAATGGGGTTGGTCCTTCCTCACCTTCGATCGCGGCGCGCGGCTCATCGTGCCCAGGAGCTGGCGTGAATACGGGGCGGACGGCGATTGCCTGTAGCAGCCGTGCTGCCCAGATGAGAATGATTTGCATTACGGGCCGCTGAGGCCACCCTCCCTCCGGCCAACGGCAGCCAGCCAGTCCCGATCAATCCCGAAAGTTGACGAACTGCAACGGCAGTCCGATCTGCGTTTTGCGCAGCAACGCCATCGTGCTTTGCAGGTCATCACGCTGCTTGCCGGTGACGCGCACCTTGTCGCCCTGGATCGCGGCCTGCACTTTCAACTTCGATTCCTTCACCACTTTGACAAGCTGGCGCGCGCTCTCGGTATCGATGCCATGGCGCAGCACCACCTCCTGGCGCGCGGCATTGAGCGCGATCTGTGGCTCGCCGGGCTGCATGCAGATGACGTCGATGCCGCGCTTGGAGATACGCAGTTTCAGGATCTCGAGCATCTGCTTGAGCTGGAAGTCGACCTGCGCGTGCAGTGTGATCTTGAAATCCTCGAGCTCGAACTTCGCGCCGGTGCCCTTGAAATCGAAGCGCTGTGCGATTTCGCGATTGGCCTGGTCTACCGCGTTGGTGACTTCGTGCGGGTCGAGCTGGGAAACCACGTCGAACGAAGGCATGAGCTCAGGCGACGCAGCGGCGCCGTCACATCTCCGTGGCGCGCGAATCGAGGTTGCGGAAGAAGATCGCGGTGGAGTCGAAGTGACCGTCGGGTCCGCGCTGGTACCGCGGGATGGCACCCACCTTGGTGTAACCGGAATGCAGGAACAACTGCTCGCCGGGCCCGCCGACGCGCGCATCCGCGAGCACCAGCGAGCGACCTTTCTGCGCGGCGACCTTCTCGATCGCCTGCAATAACGCGCGCCCCAGGCCGCGTTTCTGGTGTTGGCTGTGGACCAGGAGCTTTTGCACCTCGGCGCGATGACGGGCATTGATGCGCGAGCTGAGGAGTAGCTGGGCACAACCGACCACATTGCGGTTTTCCGTCGCGAGCAATACGACCCGATCGCCGCGCGCCACGTCCTCGAGCACCGCCATCCAGAAATTACGCGCTTCCGCAGTCGAGAGCGGCGACAGGAAGCCCACTGAAGCGCCGCTCTGCACCGCGTCCTGCAGCAGATCGACCAGTTGACTGAAGAGCTCGAGGCTCGGCGTGGTGCGGATTTCGGCGATTTCCCACATGGTCGGCTCCCTAGGGGCAACTGTGCGCAGAGTTGCCGGCGTTCCACGGTATCACAGGCCGCTCACGGCCTCTCGGCGAGCAGCGTCTGCGCGGTCTCGGTGAAGCTGCGGATCAGCTCTTCGTAATGTTCGCCGGTAGCCGGACCGGAAAATCCCGTGTGGATGCGCCGGACACGACCGCGACGATCGATGAACAAGGTGGTCGGAAAGGCGAACACGCCGTTCAACTGCGGCAAGCGTGTCGCCGCGTCTTCCTTGTCCGAGATCCCGGCGATGAGCGTCGTGTACCGGATCGAGAACTTGCGCCGGAACTCGGTGACGGCGTGCGCGGCACGCTCGAAGTCGTCGAAGTGCTCGAACATGAGACCGACCACCTCGAGTCCCTGCTCGCGATTCTGCTCGTAGAACGGTGCCATGAACGCCGTGGCGTCATGGCAGTTCGGGCACCAGCTTCCGGCGAGCGTCACGATCACGACCTTGTTGCGGAATTTCGCGTCCGCCAGCGAGACCGGCTTCCCGGTCTCGTCCGGGAACGTGAAGCCGAAGTGCCAGGTGTCGTCGCTGATGGTCGTGGTCTTGTTGGGGTCGGCCAGTGCCGCGTTCGGGTCGCGCTGGGCAGTCCAGTCCTCGACCCACGCAAGACCCGACCAGAACCTGCCCTGGAGTTCGCCCCTGGAAGTCACCTTGGCGCGCAGCAGATAGACATGCGAGCCGTCGAACGCCGACAGGTAGAGCTCGTCGCCACGCATTTCGCCGGCGAGGTAGCGCTGATCGCCCGCCGGACGCAGGAACGTGCCGTTGAGCTCGTGGAAGGATTGTTTGAACTCGCCCACGGCCGCCGCGCGCTTGCCGCTGGCTTCGGTGAACGTCGCGGCCCAGCGGCCTGCCACGTCGGCGTTGTCGCTGGAGTGATCCTTGAAAAAGCGGTGCGTAGCGCCGCGTTCCGCGATGAGGGGAATCTTCTGCTCCACGCCATCGCGCTTCACCAGCACCACGTACCCCTTGAGACCGGTCGGAGTACGCGTGGCCTGCAGCCGGTTGCCGAACCCCGGCATGGTCATCTCGATGCGTCGGCCTTTCACCTTGACGTCAGATACACGCACACGCTCCGGACCGTTGATCAGGTAAGCGACCGGTGCGCCCGATTCCTCGCGAATCTCGAGGCCGAACGGCGCTTCGCCTCCCGGCAGCGTGAGCACGCCGCGATAGATGCCGTACTCGACATCCTTGAAATAGCCGCACGCGGTGGCGGCGATGGCCAGCGCGGCGAGCAACGCCCACGCGGTCGTGGCGCGCACCTTCAACGAAATGCCGGGCATCGATGACTCGCCCTGTCAACCCAACGCGGGCGGAAAAGGCTACAGGCGTGCCTTCACACGCTCAAGTCGTTGACGACGCGAGCGCAGTCACTACCCGCGAATCGGGTAGAAGTGCCGCTTCAGGGTTCCGTGATCGGCGCATGGCCAGGCTGCGAGGCCACGCGATCGATCCACGCGCGGATGTTCGGATAGGGCTCGAGCGAGAAACCCCCCTCTTCCGCGACATGCGTGTAGGCGTACAAGCCGATATCGGCGAGCGAGAAGCGCTCGCCGACGAGGAACTTGTGCCCCGCGAGGCCCTGCTCGAGCACCGCGAGCGCCTGCTTGCCCTTATCAACCTTCTCGGTCAGCTTGTCGCCGAGCTCCTGCGGGGTCTTGTGCAGCGAGTGCAACCAGAAGCGCACCGTCGCGACGTTGGGTTCGAGGTTGTATTGCTCGAAGCACAACCAGTGCCACATGCGCGCGCGTTCGAGCCGATCGGCGGGCACGAGGCGCGAACCGTCGGCGAGGTAGGAAATGATGGCGTGGCTCTCCGCGAGCGAACCCTGTCCCGGAATCTCGAGCAGGGGGATGCGCCCGTTCGGATTCCTCCGCAGGAATTCCGGCGTGCGTGTCGCACCCTTGGTGATATCGAGTGGCACCAGCCGGTACGGCAAGCCCAGGTGCTTCAGCACCAGGCGCACCTTGTAGCCGTTGCCCGACGGCAGGTAATCGTAGAGCGTGTATGTCGCTGCCATGGCCATCCCCCGGTCGGCAGATTCTAATCAGAAGGAGCCACGGCAGGGGCGGACCTCCAACGCCTGCCGTGGCTCAAGTCGCGCTACTGCACGACGACTGACTGAGCAACCGGTCTCTCCGCAAGCCGAACGTTGCCACGCGGCCCGTCCGGTATCCGCGAGGCGACGACCACCAGGCGACCGAGTGGCGTAGGCAGACGCGCCGCCGTCACAACGATCTCGCCGAGTTGCGCCACATCCGCCTCGCTTGCATTGACCGGTGCGGGTTCGCAGATCGCGCCGTGCGTCGCAGCGCACACCGCGAGGGGCTGCGCGGCTTGGGTCGGAGTTCTCACACTGCTGTCGTTGTGCAACAGCAACCAGGTGAGCGTGAGCGCCAGGATCGACAGGAACACTCCTGCGCGTGCTGTTTCGAGTTCGCTCATGTCCGACTCCTCGACTTGCGATTGGCTCGGGCGTTTGCGGCGCCCGCGAACGCCTTTTGACGTGGACGCAATTTCGGCTAGATTGGCAATCCCATCAAACGCAATCCTTGATGCCGGATTAAGGGAAGCTGAAGTGGCCAGTGCATACGATCGCTTGCCGTTGAATGCGTTACGCGTGTTCGAGGCGGTGGCCACGCGTCTGAGCTTTGCCGACGCCGCCGACGCGCTGCACGTGACGCCCGCGGCCGTCAGCATGCAGATCAAAACGCTCGAAGACTATCTGCAGGTGCCGCTCTTCCGGCGCAGCGGACGCAAGGTCGAGCTCACGGCCGAAGGCGAGGAGCTCCTGCCGGGAATTCGCCGCGGCCTCGATGAGCTCGAAGCCGCGCTCAACCAGCTGCGCAGGGATCGCAAGGGCGGCCAGCTCAACATCAGCATGCTGGCGTCGTTCCTGCAGAAATGGCTGCTGCCACGCCTGCCGGATTTGCGCGACCGTCATCCGGACATCGAGCTGCGCATCCACACCGGCCGCGAGAATGTCGATTTCTCGCGCAGCGATTTTCATGCGGCCATTCGCATGGGCGACGGCACGTGGAAGGGGCTGCACGCCGAAAAGATTCTCGAAGAATGGCTGGTGGTGGTGGCATCGCCGGCGCTCTTCGAAAAGTACGGTCCGCTCGGACAGTCGAGGATTCCCGAGAACCTGCCGATGTTGCGCGGTACCGAGCTCGAACGCGTCGATGAGCCGTGGGTTCACTGGCTCGAGGTGGGCGGCGATGCGCCGCGACCGGTGCGCGGCTCGGTGCTCGACGATTCGGTGAGCGTAATCGCCGCTGCCGAGCAGGGTCTCGGTTACGCGATGGTGCGCTGGAGCCTCGCCGCGGAAGATCTGCTGGCGGGCAAGCTCAAGCTGGCGAGCACGGTGCCGCTGCCCTATCGGTGGTCCTACTACTTCGTCTGTCCCAAGACCTATCGCTCGATGCCGAAGATCGAGGCGTTCGTGACCTGGTTGCACGCGGCAGCAAAGGCGTTTCCGGTGCCGGACGGGATCAACGCCATCGCGGCGCCGGCGCAACCGCTACCGGTCGCACAGGCACCGGTGCCCACACCCGTGGCACGCAAGCCCGCGCCGGTGACGCCGATCTCCAAGACGCGCGCGCGGCGCAAGGCCTGAGCGCACTCACCCGCGCAAGGTTTTCTCGAGCTTGCTGACCGCTTCCGGCCCGACCTGGCCGCGCAGGTAGTCGAGCATGATTGGCACGAACTTCTGAGCATCGCCGCCCGACAGGTTGAGTTTCGAAAAACCCGAGACCACGGTGGCGATGAGCGCCGCATTGCCGCCCGCGAGCGAAGCCAGCCCACCGAGCAAGCCGCCACCGCTTTGTGGCGCCTCCCTGATCAAGTCGTCCACGCCGTTCACCGGGCCGAGCAGCCTGCTGAACTCCGCACTGCCGAGCTTCTCCTTCGCCGCCTTGAAGAGGATGGCCGCGCCACCCCGCGCCTGCTTATCGTCGATCTTGAGTTGCTGCGACAGCCTGGTGATCAGCTCGTTCATCGCTCACTCCCTGGATCCACGGGCACCCACAACAACGTTACACGCGTAACTCCGATGTCGGACTTGCGCGCACCGACCGGCACCTTGCGGATGCCAATCGTGTGCGGATCGAGCTTTGCCTGCAGCGCGGTGACTTCCTGTTCGCACTCCGCCATGAGCGCTGCGACTCGCTGCCGAAGGACATCGGCACTCTCCTCGGCGCGATCGACGTCCTCCTTCTCGCGGCCCATGCGGCCCGCGGAGCGGGCGGCGGTGGTCGCACGTCCGAGCGTTCCGCTTCCCAGGCGGCGTGATCCCAACAACGCGCCCAGAACCGTGGCACCAATTGAAATGGCGCTCTGCATCTTCTGTTGTGAATACTGCGACTGCTCGCGCGACACGCGCTCCTCGGCGCGGCGCACGCGGTCCTGCAGTGACGTTAGGCGCGACTGGACCCTGGCGCGCAGCTCAGTCACGGCGGCGTCGCGCTTTTCGCGCAAGGCCTGCGACAGGCGCGCGCGGAAGTCGCCCTCGCTCTCATCGGGGCGCGACGCGAGCTTGAGCTCGTCGCAGATCAACACATCGAGGCGGGCGTGCTGATAGAGGTGCGACTCGAGGGATTGGCTCCAGGCGCGGTAGCTCGCCGCCCGGGTCGCTGCGGCAGGCAATTGCGCGTAACGCGCGCTGGCGGCCGGTGTGCTGTCGACCCGATTCGCGTAGTTGTCCAGCACCTGCGAGTCGTTCCAGGCGACCTCGCCGTCGCGTGACAGCGGCGCGACATATGCCGCCTCGCGCCACACATCGATTCCCGCTTTGGTATCGACGAAGTGCAGGCGTGCAAGACCGGCGATTCGCGCCTCATAAAGCGCTGCTTGGTCGCTCGCGGTAACTGGCTTGAGAAACTGCTCGGCGATATCGCCGCCGAGTGGGGGACGCGCGCTCGCGGAAGTGGATGTCTCAGTGGGCGACGTAACCGGCTCTTGCGTCGCGGTCGAAGCCTGGCGGCGCCCGGCCATGAGCGTGCGGATCTCCGCCAGCGTGAGGGGGCCGCGCAGGTAGGAGAGCGCCCAGCGGCTCTGGAACAGCACCGGGCGATCGTCGTGGACGTTGCGCATCAGAAAGACGCGGCTCGTCAGGTTCGAGAGCAGGCGATCGATGTCGCCACGCTCGAGCCCGCCCGATCCACTGGCGAGCGCACTCTCGAGCCCTTCGATGACGCGCATCTTGTCGCGCTCGGTCTGCAGCCTGCCAATCAGCCACGTACCGGCATTCGCCAGTCCCTTGTAATCCAGATCGACCGGGTTCTGCGTCGCGAGCACCACGCCCACGCCGAATGCACGTGCCTGCTTGAGGAGCGTCAGCATCGGTGTCTTCGATGGAGGCTGTGCGCTCGGCGGGAAGTAGCCGAAGATCTCGTCCATGTAGAGGAGCGCGCGCAGGCTCGAAGTGCCGGACTGGTTGCGCATCCACGCGATCAGCTCATTCAGCAGCAACGTCACGAAGAACATGCGCTCGGCATCGTTGAGGTGCGCGATCGACAACACCGTGAGCCGCGGCTTGCCCTCCGGTGTGAATAGCAGGCGCTGGATGTCGAGCGCTTCGCCACTCATCCAGGCGGAAAAGCCGGGCGAGGCCAGCAGGTTGTTCACTGCCATCGCCAGTCCGGTGCGCTCGCGCGACGGGAAGAAGCTCTCGAGGTCGAACACGCCGACCTTGTCGAAGGCTGGTTTCTGGATGGCGTTGATGATCGCGGGCAGGTCGAGAGCGCGACCTTCGCGCCAGGCGTGATCGAAGATGTTGGCGAGCAGAATGTGCTCGCGGCTCTTGAGCGGATCGGCATCGATGCCGAGGAGGCCGAGCAGACCCGATACCGCTGCACCGATGCGATCGCGCACCGCGCCGGCATCGGATGCCACTGTGCCGCTCGGCGGAGCAAATGATTGCAGCACCGATAACGGGAGCCCCGCATCGCTCCCCGGCGTATAGATCGCAATGTCGACGGCATTGCGAAAGCGCGCGATCCGCGCGCCGTCCTCGCCCCATTGCGCCAGTCCCGTTCGCCAGGTCTCAGCGGTCTTGGCGGCATATTCGTCGACCGTCAGGCCCTTGCGTTGCGCTTCACCGGGGTCGACCCACGGCCGGAAGTCTCCGGGCTCGAGGGCGGGGAACGTGAGCAACAGGTTGCCGAGGTCGCCTTTCGGATCGATGGCGATCGCCGGGATGCCATCGATCGCAGCCTCCTCGAGCAGCGCGACGCACAGTCCCGTCTTGCCGCTGCCGGTCATGCCGACGCACACGGCGTGCGTGGTGAGATCGCGCGAGTCGTAGAGTAGCGGCTCGGCGGTGGGCGCCTGCGCAGCGGGATCGAACTCGCGGCCGAGATAAAACACTCCCAGCTTTTCGAAATCCGCCATGGCTTCCCCGCCTGTTGGTTGTTAGCGGTGCGTCTTTGATCGCCGACACTAGTCACTGCGACGCGGCGAGTCCAGTGCGCCTGTAATTTCTACGCCGCGCGGAACCAAACCTCGGTTACGAGGTTCTAGGCGACGTGCCCGGCGAATGGGCGCGTCTCGACTTGGCGACAACGTCGCCATGCAGGAGGTTGCAGGATGAACAAGTCGTTGCTCATGGGTGTAGTGATTGGCGCAGTGGTCGTGACGGCCGGCGGCGCGATCGCGATGCTCGAGCGCAACCCGCGTTCGGCCGAGGTTCTCGACGTGGCACCGATCACGCGCACCGTGCAGGTGCCGCGCGAAGTGTGCGGCGACGAGGCAGTCACGCGTCAGGCGCCCACCAAGGATCCGCATCAGGTTACCGGCACAGTGGTTGGCGCAGTCGTCGGCGGTGTGCTCGGAAACCAGGTCGGCAGTGGCCGCGGCAAGGATGCGGCAACGGTTGCCGGGGCCGCGGCTGGCGGCTACGCCGGTAACAAGGTCCAGGAAAAAATGCAGGAGGGCAACACCGTCACCAGCAACGAGCGTGTGTGTCGCACGGTGTACGACTCGAAGGAAGAGACGGTGGGTTATGACGTCCGCTATCGCCTCGGCGACAAGGAGGACGTGGTGCGCATGGACCACGATCCAGGCGATCGCATCCCCGTGAGAGACGGAGAACTGGTGCTCGCGCAGAACGCGCCGTCCAAGTCCTGACGATCCCTCGAACACGGAGCCGGGCTGCTCTCCAGCGCCCGGCTCTGTTTCTTGGTGCTTCGCACGCCGCCTTGATCTTGATTAGATTAGCGGCACATGAGCGACAGCACCGCCCTGGAAACAGCTCTGAAGCACGATCGCTGGTTCACCGCGGGCGCATTGCTGCTCGCCGTGCTGCTCGCGTGGGCCTGGATCGTGCCGATGGCCATTGACATGTACGGCTCCATGACGGGCGCGTCGGCGTGGATGATGACCACGCACTGGGATGCGCGCCATGTGGCGCTGCTCTTCGCGATGTGGGCGGTGATGATGGTCGGCATGATGCTGCCTTCCGCCGCGCCGACGCTGTTGCTGTACGCGGCCCTGGCGCGCAAGGGCGGTGCCGATTCGGTGCCACTGCGCGTGTACGCCTTCGGCGCAGGATATCTCGCGATCTGGACGTTGTTCAGCGTGCTCGCCACCGTCCTGCAACGTGTCCTCGCCGAAGCGCTGGTGCTTTCGCCCATGATGGAGCTGCAGAACCGCTGGTGGGCGGGCGGACTGCTAGTGCTCGCTGGCGTCTACCAGTTCACCGCCGCGAAGCGCGCCTGCCTCACGGCCTGCCGCTCGCCGGTCGAATTCATCACCCATCACTGGAAGACGGGAGCGTCCGGCGCGTTTCGCATGGGCATCGCGCACGGCCTCTACTGTCTCGGCTGCTGCTGGGCGCTGATGTTGTTGCTCTTCGTCGGCGGCGTGATGAACCTGTGGGTGATCGCGGCCATCACGCTGTTCGTGCTGCTGGAGAGAGTCAGCCCACGCGGTGTACAGGCGGGTCGACTGAGCGGGATATTGCTGATCCTGCTCGGCGCGTGGGCGTTCTTTCGTTAGCGGTAGCCGCGCGCCTGCAACTCGAACAGCCGCGCGTAGCGTCCACCGAGCGCGAGCAATTCCGCGTGGCTGCCGCGCTCGACGATGCGTCCCTCCTCGAGCACCACGATCTGGTCCGCCATGCGCACTGTCGAGAAGCGGTGCGAGATCAGGATGACGATGCGGTCGCGCGTGAGCGAGCGAAAATGCTCGAACACGGTGGCCTCCGCCGCGGCGTCGATCGAGGCGGTGGGCTCGTCGAGCACGAGGATGTCGGCCTGGGTGCGCATGAAAGCCCGTGACAATGCGATCTTCTGCCACTGTCCGCCGGACAGCTCGCGGCCATCCTTGAACCATTTGCCGAGCTGCGTGTAGAAGCCTGCGGGCAACTCGCGCACGAAGGGCGTCGCCATGCCCTTGTCGGCTGCCTCGTGCCAGCGCGCTTCGTCGTCGAACTCACGCACGTCTCCCGCGCCGACGTTCTCACCCACGAGCAGCTGGTAACGCGCGAAGTCCTGGAAGATCACGCCGATGCGCTGCTGCAGGGCCTCCTTCTCCCATTCACTCAGATCCTGGCCATCGAGGAGGATGCGCCCGGAAGTCGGTTGGTAGAGGCGCGTGAGCAGCTTGATGAGCGTGGTCTTGCCGGAGCCATTCTCACCGACCAGCGCGAGACTCTCGCCGGGACGGATGTGCAACGAAACGTCATCGAGCGCGGGCTTCTCGACGCCCGGGTAGAAAAAGGTGACGTGCTCGAAGCGAATGCCGTCGCCCGGATCGGGCCCGCGCACGATTTCTCCGCGCGGCGTTGTCACCGGCTGCTCGAGGTATTCGTAGAGCGTCGACAGATACAGGTTGTCCTCGTACATGCCGCTGATCGCCGAAAGACTCGCCGACACCGCGGCCTGGCCCTGGCGAAAGAGCATCAGGTACATCGTCATCTGGCCAAGCGTGATCGCGCCCTTCACCGTCTCGACCGCGATCCAGGCGTAACCGCCGTAGAGCGCTGCGGTGCCGACGAGGCCCATGGCGAAGCCCCACGAGTCACGACGGATGGCGAGGTCGCGGTCGGCGGAGTAGAGCCGCCGGAAGATGTCGCGATAGCGGCCGAGCAGCAGCGGTCCGAGCTCGAACAGCTTGACTTCCTTGGCGTGGTCCTCGCGCGCCAGCACCGTCTCGAGATACATCTGCATGCGCGACTCGGGCGAGCGCCAGCGGAACAGGCGGAAGGCATCGCCGGAGAACTTGGCCTCGGCAATGAACGCCGGCAAGCCGGCCACCAGCAGCACCACGACCGCCCAGTGCGAGAATTGCACCAGCAATGCGGCATAGGTCACGAGCGACACCGCGTTCTGCGCGAGGCCGAAAGTGCGCATCACCAGGCTCAACGGACGGCTCGAGGCCTCGCGACGTGCGCGCGTCAGCTTGTCGTAGAACTCGCTGTCCTCGAACTGGCTGAGTTCAAGCGTCAACGCCTTCTCGAGGATCATCACGTTGACGCGTTGGCCGAGGAGCGCCCGTAACAGCGACTGGCACAGCGAGATCGCGCGCTGCGTGGCGGCAATGGCGGCGACGATGACGGCCTCGAGCGCGACGAACTGCAGCACGGGACGGAATACGGCGTTGCCCGCTTCGCCGTACGCGCGGATCGCAGCCACGACGCTATCGACGATCAATGCGCCGACATAAGCCACGGCCGCGGGCAATGCGCCCGCCAGGAGCGTGAGCAAGGCGAGGGCCAAGGTCAGGCGGCGGCTAGTGGTCCAGACCAACTCGATGGCGCGCCGGCTGTAGCGGAACACTCCGAAGAACCCTCGCGCGACAGCGGCCTGCGTGTTGGCGGCGTAGAGATCGGGCGTGAGCGGCGCGGTTCGCCTCACGCGGCCAACCTCCGCGCGTTGCGCACGTCTCGCATGCCGAGCGGGTGGAGCGATGAGAACTGTGTGACGAATCGGAGGTCTTGTTGCATTGCAGAATTGCCTTTCAGATCAAGCAAGACTATCAATATCCTACAGGGCCACCGCACGTAGAATCGGCGGCGTGGCCGGAGTGCCTGGATGAGTGGCTCGAAGCCAAAGCCCCCGGACAACACACTTAAGGACGACCAGAGCGACAGGAGCGATGCGCTTCCCGAGAAGAAGTCGGGCCGCGTGACGTTCGACGCGCGTGGCAATGCCGTGTGGGAATGGGCGATGTCCACCGGCATCTTCGGGCGCGATGTCGACAGCGAGCGTCTCAAGAAACTCGAAGCTCCCGATCTCAGGATCGCGGACGATACTCCGCAAAAAGGCAAGTCATTCGGCACTTCGGTGGACCAGCGCGGACCGGGATTCGATCCCTACAACACGCACTCCATCAAGGGCGCGAAGCCGCAAGAGAACCGCGACACCGGACGCGACCCGTACAACACCGCGAGCGCCGGCCGCAAGAACAACGGCCAACGCGACAAGCCGACCGACCTCAAGCGCCTGAGCGAGTGGATCAAGCGGCAGCGCGAGCTGCAGAAAAAAGACGAGTGAATCCGGGGAATCGCCGCGGCGGCTCTCAATCCCTGGCAGCACCCGCGAGCTTGCGACGGTGCTTGCGCGTGAGCTCGATGAATCGCGGCGTATACCCCGCATCCTCATAGATCGGATCGCCCTGTTCGTCCTTCGAGATCACCTTGTTGCCGCGCACGTAGGGCATCGACGCAGCGAGCTCCGTAAGCGCCGCCGACAGCAGGTCGCTCACGATCTGCTCCCTGGTGAAGGCCGGGAACAGCTCTGCCAGCGCGTGCAGGCGGGCCGCGTCGTCGAGCGGCAGACGCACGGCATACTCGGCCGCGGTCAGTGTGGGCGCTGCGCGTTGCTGCCAACGGTCCAGGAGGCTCCTGAATGACACGATCGGACTCCGTATAAGGTCGTGATTGGGCGACGATTATACGCGCCGCCGCCACCATAGCCGTGCGCTTGGCGCCCATAACCACGCGCTATTTACGCCGCCGGCCCCGGCCTGAATATAGTCCGACGCGATGTACCGCTATGACGCCATCGACCAGGCTCTCGTGGACGAGCGGGTCGCGCAATTTCGCGATCAGACGCGCCGCTTCCTCGCGGGCGAGCTGAGCGAAGACGAATTCAAGCCGCTGCGTTTGCGCAACGGCCTGTACATTCAGCGTTTCGCGCCGATGCTGCGCATCGCGATTCCCTACGGTCTGTTGTCGTCACGGCAGCTGCGCACGCTGGCGCACGTCGGTCGCCGCTACGATCGCAGCTTCGGCCATTTCACGACGCGGCAGAATCTGCAGTTCAACTGGCCGAAGCTCGAGGACGTGCCGGACATCCTGGCCGAGCTCGCGCAGGTGCAGATGCACGCTATGCAGACGAGCGGCAACTGCGTGCGCAACGTCACCGCCGATCACCTCGCGGGCGTGACGCCCGATGAGATCGACGACCCGCGTCCCTACTGCGAGATCGTGCGCCAGTGGTCGACGCTGCATCCGGAATTCTCCTACCTGCCGCGCAAGTTCAAGATCGCAGTCACCGGTGCTGCCGCGGATCGCGCCGCTTCGCAGGTGCACGACATCGGGCTGCATCTCAAGCGCGGCGCTGACGGCGACATCGGCTTCGAGGTGCTGGTCGGCGGCGGCCTGGGCCGCACACCGATGATCGGCCACGTGATCCGCGAATTCCTGCCGCGCGAGCACCTGTTGTCTTATCTGGAAGCGATCTTGCGGATCTACAATCTTCTCGGACGCCGCGACAACCTCAACAAGGCGCGTATCAAGATCATCGTCAAGGCACTCGGTGCGGCGGAGTTTCGCCGGCGCGTGGAAGAGGAGTGGGCGACGCTGCGCGATTCAGCACTCAAGCTCGACCTCGCCGAGGTCGAGCGCGTGCGCGCGCATTTCACGCCGCCGCGCTACGAGACGCTCGAGGACACCGACCTGGCGGCGGGGCGCGACAGCGCGTTCAAGGCCTGGATCCGCTACAACACGCGCGCCCACAAGGTGCGCGGCTACCGCGTGGCGTTCGTTTCACTCAAGCCGCACGGCGCCGCGCCGGGCGACATGACTTCAGACCAGATGGATCGCGTCGCCGACCTCGCCGATCGCTACAGCTTCGGGTTCATCCGCGCGACGCACGATCAGAACCTGCTGCTCGCAGACGTACGCCAGGCGGACCTGTACGACTTGTGGCGCGCGCTCGATGCCGAGCAGTTGGCGACTCCCAACATCGGCACGCTCACGGACATGATCTGCTGCCCCGGTCTCGACTTCTGCTCGCTGGCGAATGCGACCTCGATCCCGGTGGCCAAGCAGATCCAGGCGCACTTCGACAATCTCGATTATCTCTACGATCTCGGACCGATCGAGATCAAGATGTCCGGCTGCATGAATGCCTGCGGTCATCATCACGTGGGTCACATCGGCATCCTCGGCGTCGATAAGCACGGCGAGGAGTGGTACCAGATCACGATCGGCGGCTCCGCGCACGAGGACGCGGCGCTCGGCGAGGTAATCGGCCCCTCGGTGCCGAAGGCCGACGTCGCCGATACGATCCAGAAGCTCGTCGACGTCTACGTCGAGGAGCGCGTCGAAGAGGAACGTTTCATCGACACAGTGCGACGCATCGGCGTCGAGCCCTTCCAGCTGAGGGTGTATGGCGAACGTGCGCAACATCATTCGGCGGCGTGAAGTCGTCGCCGACGACTGGCGCTACCTGGAGGAAGATCCGGGGGGAGCGGCGCGCGCGTTGATCCTGCCATTGGCGCGCTGGCACGAGGAACGCGCGCAGTGGTGGCTGTGGGCGGGCCGTCTCGGCGTGCGCATCGCACCGGCCGATCGCGTCGAGCTGTTGTGTCCCGATCTCACGCGCCTCTCGCTGATCGCCATCGAGTTCACCAGTCCCTCCGAGGGGCGCGGCTACAGCCAGGGACGCATCCTGCGCGATCGCCTCGGATTCTCGGGCGAGTTGCGCGCAGTGGGTTACGTCAAACGCGATCAGCTCTTTTTTCTTGCACGCTGCGGATTCGATGCCTTCGAGCTCTCGCCGGGCGTCGATCCGCAGGCAGTGCTCACGGCCTTCGACGATTTCGACGTCTCCTATCAACCCGCCACGACATTGACGCGGCAACAGCGTCACTTCTACGTGCACGGCCGCTAGCGCCGCGCAACCGTCGTCATCGCCACGGCTTCTCATGCGGCGCGGCCGGTAGGCTCGTGTCGGTCTGGCGCCACGCTGTAACAAGGAGTCCGCGAGTTGTAAGCGCTACATCGCGTTCCGCGGCCGCCCGTCGCCGCTTGGGGACGCATGTCACGTCTGTGGCGCGCTCGTGACCTTCGCGTACCGAAAAATGCATACCGCTTTCAACGCAACAACGTGCCCTGGAAGGGCTGTTCGTTGGCGTTAAGGCGGGCTTGCAGGACTGTGGCCTGTCCTTTGCATACGGCCTAGCGCAACGGAAAGTTTTGCGACTCGCACATGCGCAAGGTGCGATTCGCATCGGCCACGGCTTGCGATGGAGTGACACCAATGAGGACGTTTCGCGAATTGCCTAAGGACGGGCTGCTGCGTCGTGTGCGCCCGCGTGTTCTGTTCACTTTGCTCGGTCTGTCGCTGGCCGCTTGTGGTGGTGGCGGTGGCGGATCCGATAACTCCGCGCCCCCACCGCCCCCGCCGCCGCCTCCGCCCGGTGGCAACGTACCGCCGCTGTCGTCGACCGTCATCGACGTCACCAATGGCCAGGCGCAGGGCGTGGATCACTGGCCCAACGGTGACACCTCTACGGGTGGCCAGGGCCAGCCGGTAGCGGGATTGGACTGCCTCGCCACGGTACCGGACACGTACCATGTTCATACTCATCTCTCGATCTTTCTGAATGGCCAACAGCTGGCTGTTCCCGCCGCCATCGGCTTCGTCCAGGCCGGGCAGACCACGACGTGCACGTACCAGCTGCACACCCATAGCAAGAGCGGCCTGCTCCACGTGCACGCGCCGGCTGCCGCAACGTTCACGCTCGGTCAGATCTTCCAGATCTGGGGACAACCCCTGTCGAGCACCGACATCGCCGGTCTGACCGGAATGCCCGTGCGCGTGTTCGTGGTCGACAACGGCACGGTTACCGAGAACACGGGCGATTGGTCGGCGATCGAGCTGACCTCGCATCGGACCATCACGATCCAGGTGGGCACGGACATCTCTGCAGTCCCGAACGTCACCTGGTCCGGCCCCTGATCGCACTCGGCGCGAGCAACAGGCGCATCGTCAAAAGGAGAAGCGGTGATGACGACACTCGATGAATATCCCAGGGACGGGTTGCTGCGACGTATGCGCCCGCTCGTTTACATGATGCTGCTCGGGGCATCGCTTGCCCTCGCTGGCTGTGGCAGCGGGGGTGGAGACGGAGCGGACAGCACGCCCCCTCCGCCGCCTCCTCCTCCGCCAGCCGCCATTCCGCCGGTGTCCACCACCGTCATCGACGTCGAAGATGGGCACAGGGTGGGAACCGAGCACTGGCCGCCGGGTAACAGCTCGACGGGTGGACAGGGACAGGCGATCGGTACGATGGAATGCCTGCGCTCCCAGCCGGTCGCGTTCCACGTCCATACGCAGCTGGCGATCTTTCTGAACGGCGAGCAGCTCGCGGTTCCGACCCGCCTCGGCTTCGTGACGGGAACCTCGAACGATTGCCACTACCCGTTGCACACGCATGACTGGTCGGGCCTGATCCACGTGCACGCGCCCGCGCCGACGACCTTCACGCTGGGGCAGGTGTTTCAGACCTGGGGTCAATCGCTGACGAGCGCGGACCTTGCCGGGTTGACCGGCATGCCCGTGAGAGTGTTCGTGACCGACAACGGCGTCGCGACCGAGGTCACTGGCGAGGCCAACTGGGCCAACATCCAGATGGCCACGCACCGCCACATCACGATTCAGGTGGGCACGGACATCACCGAGATTCCGCAGTACACCTGGGTTGGACCGTAGGGACGAGCTCCCCTCATCCCCCTGCGCAGACGCCGGTCTATGACCGGCGTCTTTTTTTCAGCGCAGCGGCAGGTCGATATCGCCGAAGAGCTTTTCCACGTCCTCATTGGCGGACATGGACTGTGCGCGATCGATAAGGCGGCGGTTCAGATGCGGGGCGAACAGCTGCATGAACTCGTACATGAACTTGCGGATCAGAAGCCCGCGCGCGAACCCGACCCACGTTACGTGAGCCGGAAAGAGGTGCGAAGCGTCGATCGTCACCAGGTCGCGATCCTCCTCAGCCTCGATTGCCATGCTCGCCACGATGCCGACGCCGAGCCCGAGGCGCACGTAGGTCTTGATGACGTCCGCATCCCGTGCCGTGAGGACGACGTCGGGGACGAGGTTGGCGCGCGCGAAAATCTCGTTGAGCGAGGAGGGGCCGGTGAACCCGAACACATAGGTGATGATCGGATGCTCGGCGATCTCCCTGAGCGTCAGCTTCTCGACCGCCGCGAGTTCATGACCACGGGGCACCACCACGCAGCGATGCCAGCGATAGCACGGCAGGATCACCATGTCGGCAAATAGCTGTTGCGAGCCCGTGGCGATCGCGAAATCGATGCGCTCGAGCAGCGCCATTTCGGCGATCTGTTCCGAAGTGCCCTGGTGCAGGTGCAGTCGGATCTCGGGATAGCGCTCGCGAAACGTCTTGATGACGCCCGGCAGCACGTAACGCGCCTGCGTGTGCGTGGTGCCGATCGAGAGCGCGCCGCGCGCCTCGTCGCGTAACTCCTCCGAAAGGCTCTTGATGCTGTGGACCTCGCGCAGGATGCGCAGCGCCCGCTCGATCACCTGCTCACCCGCGGGGGTGATCTGGGTGAGGTTGCGTCCGTCGCGCGCGAAGATCTGGAAGCCGAGCTCGTCCTCGAGGAGCTTCAGCTGCTTGCTGACGCCGGGTTGGGAGGTGTGCAGCTTCTGGGCTGCGGCAGTGATGTTGAGTCCGTTCTGGGCGACCGCCGCTAGGTAGCGCAGTTGGTGGAGCTTCATGGGCCCCAGACTCTATGCAATTCCTCGCGGCAACTGAAGTGCAGTATGGGATTGGGCGGCGCGCAGCAAGCCGCGCGTACGGCAAGCCGCGCGCGCGAGCTCCAGCTGACGCGAGCGCCGGTCCCGCTGTGCGATGCGCAGATCGAAGACGTCATCGAGCGTCACCAGGCCACGGAATTCCGCCCAGCGGCCGGCATCGGCGCGGCGACAGCCCAGGTGTATGACCTGCAGCGTCGGCCTGGCGGTGAGCAGCGCCAGCCAACGCGCATCGAGCTCGGGGTGGCGGGGCACGCACAAGACCACGTGATCGGCCCAGGCGGCGGCCGCCGCGTCCTCCGTCGCGTCGAACACGCGTCGCGTCCCAACGGGCAAGTTCCTCGGGCGAGTGCGATTGATGATCGCCAGCTCGAAACCTGCGAGCACCGGCGCGACCGAGCGAGCCAGCTCACCGTTACCGACGATGAGCACCCGCTCGCCCGCTGCCATACGCAGGAGCTTGCGCGTCAGCGTGCCGTAGGAGTTTCCGCCGATGTCCTGCAGGAAATGCGTGCGAATGAAGCGCGTGTCGGCGAACACGGCTTCCATCAGCTCGCTGAACGCGCCTTGCGCCGCCTCTGGCGCTTGTTGCTGGTATTCGCGCCACGCGGCGCGGAGCTGTCCAAAAACGTTGGTCTCACCGGCGATCGTGCTGCGCAAGCCGGTCGCGATCTCGAGCAACAGGCGGTAGCCCTCGACGCCGCGATGGAGCTCGAGGCTCGAATCGCCGACGAAGCCGGCCGGGGCCGGAAAGTAGATCTCGATTTCGCGCTGGCAGGTGGACAGACGGAATACCGGCAGGCCGCCTTCGGGCCGGGCCCAGGCACTGGAACGGTGCACGACCAACAATCGCTCGAGATCCACGTACGCCTCAAAGGAAACCTGTTGGGCGAAGACACGTTAGCGGCCGACCCGAGCGGCGTCCAAATAACCAATCCATCGGTGCTCATATCCGGCAGTTATCAATGCGCCGGGCCATAACTGGCCCGCATCGCTCAAGAAGCAAAGATTCGTTTGGAGCGATTTGACGCGTTGCTAGAGTCGATCGGCCCCGGAATTTCCGTCGGAGCTGCCCCGTCATGACGCAAAGCCTGAGCCCGGAACTCGAAGCCAAATCGCAGGCGGTGCGCGAGCTCCTGCGCAAGGCAGTGGCGGACTTCGGTAGCGTCACGCATGCGAGCAGCCTGGGCATCGAGGCGATGGTGCTCACGGACATCATCTGGACGCATGTGCCCGAGGTCGAAATCTTCAGCGTGGACACCGGGCGCCTGCATGAAGAGACGCATTCGCTGCTCGATCGCGTGCAGCGTCGCTATGGCCGACAGATCAAGGTCTACTACCCCGATGCCGAGCGCCTCGAGCAATACGTCGGGCGTCACGGCATCAACGGTTTCTACAGCGGTCTCGACGAGCGCCTGAGCTGCTGCTCGATCCGCAAGATCGAGCCGTTCAAGCGCGCCATCGCAGGCCACAAGGCCTGGGTCACGGGTGTGCGCCGCGAGCAATCGGCCACGCGCGCGCTGGGTGCGCCCGTCGAGTGGGACACGAAGTATGGTCTCTACAAGGTGAGCCCGCTGCTCGACTGGACGGAGCGCGACGTGTGGGAGTACGTGCGCGCGCTCAAGCTTCCGTACAACCCGCTGCACGACCGCCACTACCCGAGCATCGGCTGCGCGCCCTGCACGCGTCCGATCGAGGCCGGCCAGGATGCGCGCGCCGGACGCTGGTGGTGGGAGAACCCGGACTCGCGTGAATGCGGCCTGCATCCGCGCATCCGCGTGGTCGCGAGCCCGGCGAGCTGAAGATGGACTTCCTGCCGGTATTCCTCAACGTACGCGAGCGGCCTGCCGTGGTCGTGGGCGGCGGTGCAGTCGCGCTGCGCAAGGCCGAATTGCTGTTGCGCTGTGGCGCGCGCGTCACGCTCATCGCTCCGCAGCTCACCGTCACGCTCGATTCACTCCTGGCGAACGGGCGCATCGAGCATCGCGCCACGCAATTCACGCCGGCGACACTCGATGGCGCCGCGGTGGTGATTGCGGCCACCGATCAGCCGTCGGTGAATGCGGCCGTCGCGCAGGCGGCGCGCGTGCGCAACATTCCCGTGAATGTCGTCGACGATCTGCACGAGTCCTCGTTCATCGTGCCCGCAATCGTCGATCGCGATCCGGTCATCGTGGCCGTCGGCACGAGCGGTAATGCGCCGGTCCTCGCGCGCTTCGTGCGCGAGCGGATCGAGGGCCTGCTGCCGCCGCAACTCGGCAAGCTCGCCGCGCTGGCCGGGCG
>DATIEU010000071.1:0-3384 GCA_035455565.1 Steroidobacteraceae bacterium
CGGTGGCAGACAGCGGCAGCGCGGCCAGGTCCGACAGCTGCCAGCTGCCGCCCTTGAGGTACAGGTACACCAGCCCGATCAGCATGAACACCGAGCCGAGGAAGGTGAACAGGAAGAACTTGATGGTGGCGTACACGCGCCGCGGCCCGCCCCACACCCCGATGATGATGAACATCGGGATGAGCATCGCTTCCCAGAACACGTAGAAGAGCAAGGCATCGAGCGCCGCGAACACGCCCACCATCAGCCCTTCCATGATCAGGAAGGACGCGAAGTACTGCACCACGCGCTTCTCGATCACGGTCCAGCCGGCGATGACGACGAGCACGGTCAGGAAGGTCGTCAACAGGATCAGGGGCATCGAGATGCCATCGACGCCCAGGTAGTAATCGGAATTGAAAGCCCGGATCCAGGGCAGCCGCTCGGTGAACTGCATGGCGGCGGTCGAGCCGTCGAAGCCAGCGAAGAGCGGCACGCTCGCGATGAACGTGATCACCGAGCTCCCGAGCGCCAGCCAGCGCGCGAGCACGGCCTGGCGTTCGCCCAGCACCAGCATCACGACGCCGGTCGCGATCGGCAGCCAGATCAGCAGGCTCAGCAGCCCAATCCCCTGCGGCATTCCGTTCTTGTCCTTATCGCAGCAGCCACCACGCCAGCAGCGCGGAAAGGCCGATGATCATTGCGAACGCATAGTGATACAGGTACCCCGATTGCACCTGGCGCACGACTGTGGCCGCCCAACCGATGCCGCGTGCCGAGCCGTTCACCAGCACGCCATCGATCAGCACCTCATCGCCGCCTTTCCAGAAGAGGCGCCCCACGCCTCGACCCAGTGGCGCGATGACGTTCTCGTTGAACCAGTCGAAGTAGTACTTGTTGTCGAGCAGGTTGTAGAGCCAGCTGAACGAGCGCCGCGCAGTGTCCGCCCACGATGGATTGCGGAGAATGAAGAGGTAGGCGGTGGTTGCGCCGGCGAGCGCCAACCAGAACGGTGCCGCCGTAAGGCCGTGCCACGCGAACGAGGCCGGACCATGGAACTCGTGCGTCAACTCGCCCAGCACGTCGTTCTTTTCGAGCACGAAGATCGAGCCCGAGAAGTAGTCGCCGAAGAGCACCGGGCCGATGGTGAAGTAGCCGATGATGACCGACGGGATCGCCAGGAGGATCAGCGGTAACGTCACGACCCACGGTGACTCGTGAGGATCGTGCGCCGCATGGCCATGCGCGTCGTGCGCGCCGTGATCATCATGTGCGGCGTGCCGGAAGCGCTCGGGGCCATGGAAGGTCATGAAGAGCATGCGGAAGGTGTAGAGCGCCGTCACGAACACGCCGAGCAGCACGCACCAGTAGGCGTAGTCGGCCGCCCAGCGATGGGAGAGTCCCACGGCCTCGATCAGCGCGTCCTTGGAATAGAAACCTGAGAAGAACGGTGTGCCGACCAGCGACAGCGCGCCGATCCAGCAGGTCACCGCCGTGATCTTCATGTACTTGAAGAGCCCACCCATCTTGCGCATGTCCTGCTCGTGGTGAAGCGCGATGATCACCGAACCCGCCGCGAGGAACAGCAGCGCCTTGAAGAAGGCGTGCGTCATCAGGTGGAAAATGCCGGCCTGGTACGCGGACGCGCCCAATGCAACGGTCATGTAACCGAGCTGCGACAGCGTCGAATACGCGATCACGCGCTTGATGTCGTTGTGCACGACGCCGAGCAGACCGCAGAACATGGCGGTGGTCGCGCCAATCACCAGCACGAAGCTCAACGCCGTGTCGGAGTACTCGAAAAGCGGCGACATGCGCGCCACCATGAAGATGCCCGCCGTCACCATCGTCGCGGCGTGGATCAGGGCCGAGATGGGCGTCGGGCCCTCCATGGAGTCCGGCAGCCAGACGTGCAGCGGCATCTGCGCAGACTTGCCCATGGCGCCGATGAAGAGGCAGATGCAGATCACCGTCATGGCGGACCAGGCGCGGCCGTCGAAGAGTTCGATGCTCTGGGAGGCGATGGCCGGCGCCTGCTCAAAAGCCGTGCGGTAATCGAGCGCGCCCGTGTAGTACACGACAGCGGCAATGCCCAGGATGAAACCGAAATCGCCGATGCGGTTGACCAGGAACGCCTTGAGATTGGCAAAGATCGCGCTCTCGCGCGTGTACCAGAAGCCGATCAGGAGGTAGGACACCACGCCCACCGCTTCCCAGCCGAAGAAGAGCTGCAGGAAGTTGTTCGACATCACCAGCATCAGCATCGAGAAGGTGAAGAGCGAGATGTAGCTGAAGAAGCGCTGGTAGCCGTCGTCATCCGCCATGTAGCCGATGGTGTAGACGTGCACGCAGAACGACACGAACGTCACGACCACCATCATCAGCGCGGTGAGGCGATCGATCAGGAAACCCACTTCCATGCGGATGCCGTCGCTCAAGCCCCAGGTGTAGACCGCGCCGTTGAAGGGCTCGGCGCCGTCGATGAGGATCTGCTTGAGCACGATGCAGGAGAGCACGAAAGACGTCGCTACGGCAGCGATGGTCACGCTGTGCGCACCCACGCGGCCGATCAGGCGGCCGAAGAGACCCGCGATGGCCGCGGCCACCAGCGGCAGCACCACGATCGCCACGAGTATGCGTGGGTCCACGGCTATCCCTTGAGGCTGCTCAGGTCTTCGACGTTGATGCTGCGCCGCTGACGGAACAGCACCACCAGGATCGCGAGCCCGATCGCGGACTCCGCAGCGGCCACCGTGAGAATGAAGAACACGAACACCTGGCCATCGATGTCGCCGAGGAAGCGCGAGAACGCCACGAAATTGAAATTCACAGAGAGCAGCATCAGCTCGATGCACATGAGCAGCAGGATCACGTTCTTGCGGTTGAGGAAAATGCCCGCGACGCTGAGTGCGAACAGGATTCCGGAGAGTGTCAGTACGTGCGGCAGCGTGATCACGTCGACTTCTCCGACTCGACCTTGACGATGCGAACGCGATCCTCGCGCCGTACCGCGACCTGTCGCGAGATATCCTGCACCTTCAGGCCGGTGCGATGGCGCATCGTGAGCACGATCGCCGCGACGATGGCCACCAGCAGGATGACGGCCGCGATCTGGAACGGATACGCGTAGTCCGTGTAGAGGATCGCCCCCAGCTCCTTGGTGTTGCTGTAGTCCGCGGGCAGCGGCGGACTCGCTGGCAGCACTGCGCTTTGCCCGAGCTTCTTCACCCACACGACATTGATGATCTCGGCGATCATGATCAGCGCCACACAGACGCCGAGCGGCGCATAGCGCGTGAATCCCTTGCGCAGCTCCTCGATATTGACATCGAGCATCATCACCACGAACAGGAAGAGCACCATCACGGCGCCGACGTAGACCAGCACCAGCACGATGGCGAGGAA
>DATIEU010000072.1:0-7753 GCA_035455565.1 Steroidobacteraceae bacterium
GGTAGCGGTCGTCCCGGTCGCCGTACTGGCGCTCACGTCGCTCGCGCCGTTCCTGTGCCTCGACGCACAACGTGGCAACCGGGCGGGCCTCGAGACGCTTGATGCCGATCTCCTCACCGGTCTCGAGGCAATAGCCGTAACTGCCGTCCTCGATGCGCTTGAGCGCTTCGTCGATCTTGCGGATCAGCTTGCGCTCACGGTCGCGCGTGCGCAGCTCGAGGCTGAACTCGGATTCCTGCGTGGCGCGATCGTTCGGGTCCGGGAAGTTGGCGGCCTCGTCCTTCATGTGCAGCACGGTGCGGTCGACTTCCTCCATGAGATCGCGCTTCCAGGTGTTGAGAATCACGCGGAAGTGGTCGAGCTGCTCCTTGCTCATGTACTGCTCGCCGCGCTTCGGGATGTAGGGCTGAACATTGCGCGGGCCGGCGAGCAGGCTCATCGACTCGGATCCGTCGCCATCCTCCGCATCGTTCGCGGGCGGCACCACGCGCAGCGGCGGCCGGTCTGTCGGCGGGAACACCGAGCGCGCAGCGATCGGCTTGATCACCGGTCGTGTGGTCTCCGCGGCGGGTCGTGCGGTGGCATTGCCGGAAGGCTTCCTGACGGGTGCGGCTTTCTTCGCGGCCTTCGGAGCAACACGAGGCTTGGCGCGCGGCTTCGCCTTGGCATGGACGCCGGCCTTCGCATGAACGGTCTTGCGGGCGGCGAATTTCTTCACTTTTGCCTTCGCCGGCGCTTTCTTAGCGCGCATCTCGTGTCTCCGGAATCAAACGAGGGGCGCGATTATACCGGCGCACTTCGCGCTGTACAGGGGCGCGCCGGTCGCGGGGCGCAGACACCCCGGGACCGCCCTAAGCCACTGATTTGGCCTAATGAATCCACCCTGGCGGGTGTTGACTTACGGCAGCGTCACGCGCTCGGCCGGGTTCCAGCCGGGCTTGCGGTGCTCGGCAATCACGCTGGTCTCGATGCCGCCGCGCACGTTGAAGCGCGCGGTGAGTCGCAGGAAGCGTGGCGCGACGGCGCACACCAGGTCCTGGAGGATCTCGTTGGTCACCGCTTCGTGAAATGCGCCGCGATCGCGGAACGACCAGATGTAGAGCTTGAGCGACTTCAACTCCACGCAGCTCGCATCGGGCACGTACTCGAGTTCGAGCGTGGCGAAATCGGGCTGGCCGGTGCGCGGACACAGGCACGTGAACTCCGGAATCGACATGCGGATCGTGTAATCGCGCTTCGGTTCCGGATTTGGAAATGTTTCCAGCGCGTTGCTTGGGCGCGCGCGGCTGGCGGGTGCGTTCATGGAGCGCGGAGAAACCGTCGAATGCAGGGTATTTTTACTTTACACTACGCCGCCAACGCGGACCACGGCACCACGGGACCTCAATCAAGCCTCATGCGGCTCACCCGAATCAAGCTCGCCGGCTTCAAGTCCTTCGTCGATCCAACGTCCATCCACTTCCCCAGCAACCTGACGGGCGTCGTCGGACCGAACGGTTGCGGCAAGTCGAACGTCATCGACGCCGTGCGCTGGGTGATGGGGGAGCTCTCCGCCAAGCACCTGCGCGGCGACTCGATGGCGGACGTGATCTTCAACGGCTCGAGCGCCCGCAAGCCCGTTGGCACGGCCTCGATCGAGCTGGTGTTCGACAACAGCGACGGCGCGATCGGCGGGCAGTACGCGAACTTCAACGAGGTCTCGCTCAAGCGCCTGGTGTCGCGCGACGGCACGTCGGTGTACCTCATCAATGGCGCCCGCTGCCGCCGCAAAGACATCACGCAACTCTTCCTCGGCACCGGTCTCGGGTCGCGCAGCTACGCGATCATCGAGCAGGGCATGATCTCGCGCCTGATCGAGGCCAAGCCCGACGAGCTCAGGGCCTTCATCGAGGAAGCCGCGGGCATCTCCAAGTACAAGGAGCGGCGCCGCGAGACCGAGAACCGCATGGCGCACACGCGCGAGAACCTCGAGCGCCTCAACGACCTGCGCGAGGAAGTCGACAAGCAGATCCGCCACCTCCAGCGCCAGGCCGCGACCGCGCGCCGCTTCCAGACGCTCAAGGATGAGGAGCGCAAGCTCCACGCGGAGCTGCTCGCGCTGAAGCTGCGCGGGCTGGAGCAGGAGGCGCTGTCGCGCGAACAGGCGATGCGCGAGCGCGAGACGGCGATGCAGCGTGCGATCGCCGACCTGCGCTCGGTCGAAACCGGCATCGAGAAGGCGCGCGCGCACCAGCACGAGCAGACCGAGCAGCTCAATGACGTGCAGGCGCGCTACTACCAGCTCGGCGCCGAGGCGGCGCGCATCGAGCAGTCGATTCAGCACGCGCGCGAGTTGCGTCAGCGGCAGCGCGTGGATCTCGAGCAGTCCGAGCACGACCTGGGCGAGCTCGGCGTGCAGCTGAAGCGCGACGAGACCCAGGTCGAGGATTTGTTGGCGGAGTTGCTCAGCCTCGAGCCGCAACAGGCGGCGGTGCGCGAGAGCGAAGCTGTCTCGGCACGCGCCCAGGCCGAGGCGGAGCAGGCGATGCAGGCCTGGCAAGCCGGCTGGGAAGCCTTCAACCGCGACGTCGGCGAGGCTCAGCAGCGTGCCGAGGTGGAGCGCGCGCGCATCGAGGAGATCGACAATCGCCTGCGCTCGCTCGCAGCGCAGGCCGGGCGCGCCGAGCAGGAGCGCACCACGCTGCCCGGAACCGAGGCGATGCGCCAGCTCGAGCTCCTCGTCGATCGCGAGTTGCTGGCACGCGATGCCAGTACCCGGCTCGAGGCGCAACTGGAAGCGAAGCTCGCAGCGTTGCAGGCGGCCCGCGAAGAGGAACGCACGGCGGTCGCGAATCTCGACCACACACGCGCACAGCTCCAGGGCGCACGCGGCCAGCTGGTGTCGCTCGAAGCGTTGCAACGGGCGGCGCTCGGGCAGGCACAGGGCAAGGTCGTGGAATGGCTGGCGGCGCGCGGCTGGGCCGATCGGCCGCGGCTCGCGCAGCGCCTGAAGGTGGAGCGCGGCTGGGAACGGGCCGTGGAGACTGTGCTCGGCGCGTACCTCGAAGCGGTGTGCATCGAAGGTGTCGACGCGGTGGCGGAAGTGCTCGACGGGCTGCGGGGCGCGCAGGTGACTTTCGTAAGTCTGCTCGCGCCCGCCGTCGCGACCACGGGCGCGCCGCGGCCGGCCGCGAGCCTGCTCTCGCACGTCGATGGGCCGACCGTCCTCGTGTCGCTGCTGAGCGAAGTCACCGCGGTCGAGTCCCTGACCGAGGCGCTGGCAATGCGTGAGCGGCTGCGACCGGGCGAATCGGTCATCACGCGCAATGGCGTGTGGATCGGCCGGCACTGGCTGCGTGTCAGTCGCGATGCCAATGCGCACGAGGGCGTGCTGGAGCGCGAACAGGAGCTCGCACGGCTGCGCCCCGAGATCGAAGCCGCCGAGGCGCAGGTGCAACGCCAGGACATGGAGCTCGCACGTCTGCGCGAAGGGCTCATTGCTCTCGAGCGCGAGCGCGACGAATTGCAGACCCAGCTCAACCGCCGGCATCAGGAATATTCCGAGCTGCAGGCGGAGCTGGGCACCCAGCGCGGCCGTGCCGACGAGGCGAATTTGCGCGCCGAGCGCCTCACCACCGAGGCGCGCGCCCTCGTCGACCAGAGAGCGGAGGCGGAGACCGCCCTGGGCAGCGCCCGCGAGCGACTCGCGGTGGCCTCCCGGGCACTCGGCCAGCTCGATTCTCGCCGCCCGGTGCTCGAGGGCGAGCGCGACCGCCTGCGCCAGGGGCTGGCGGATGCCCGCAACCGCGCGCAGGCCGACCAGGAACGGGCGCGCGATGTCGCGATCCAGCTCGAATCACGACGTTCCGCGCAGAGCTCCGTGCTGGCGGCGCTCGAGCGCATGCGCGCCCAGCTCGCGCAGCTCACTTCGCGACGCGCGGAGCTTGCGGCCGAGATCGAGTCGGGCGCGTCGCCGCTCAGCCAGATGGAACAGTCGCTCGAGCAAGCGCTTGGCCGGCGGCTCGAAGTGGAAGGCGAGCTGCGCACGGCGCGCGAATCGATGGAAAGCGCCGATGCATCGCTGCGTGCGCTCGACGAGCAGCGCCTGGCGGCGGAAAGTCGTGTCGACGAAGTGCGCAGTGCCATGGAGGGGGCGCGGCTCGACGTGCAGGAGATCCGCGTGCGGCGCGAGTCGGTGGCAGAGCAGTTCGCGGCGACGCACTTCGTGCTGGAGACGCTGCTCGCGGCGCTGCCTCCGGAGGCGGCTGTCGCCACCTGGGAACAGACCCTCGCGGAAACCGCCGAGAAGATCGAGCGCCTCGGATCCGTCAATCTCGCAGCCATCGAAGAATTCAAGGAACAGTCGGAGCGCAAGGAGTATCTCGACCGGCAGTTCACCGATCTCACCGAGGCGCTCAATACGCTCGATAGCGCCATCCGCAAGATCGATCGCGAAACCCGGCAACGCTTCCAGGACACCTTCGACCGCATCAATGTCGGTCTGAAGGAGAAATTCCCGCGGCTCTTCGGTGGCGGCCACGCCTACCTGGAGCTCACCGGCGAGGACATCCTGAGCGCCGGCGTCGCTGTCATGGCGCGTCCGCCCGGCAAGCGCAACAGCACGATTCACCTGTTGTCGGGCGGCGAGAAGGCGCTCACGGCGGTCGCGCTGGTGTTCTCGATCTTCGAGCTCAACCCGGCGCCCTTCTGCCTGCTCGACGAAGTGGATGCGCCGCTCGACGATCACAACGTCGGGCGCTTCTGCGACATCGTGCGCGACATGGCGCAGCGCGTGCAGTTCATCTTCATTACGCACAACAAGGCCACGATGGAGCTCGCCTCGCAGCTCATCGGCGTCACGATGAGCGAGCCGGGCGTGTCGCGGCTCGTCGCGGTCGACGTCGAGGAAGCCGTGCGGATGGCGGCGATGTAGGCCTGGGTGCGGGGTTGGTCCTCCTAGAGGCGCTCATGCCGGAGTTGCGCTGGATTCTGCTGGGACTCGGCCTCCTGTTCTGCCTCGGGCTGTGGTGGCGCGAGTCCCGCCGACCGCGCCAGGCGGCAAGCTCGAGCGCGCGGGCGGGCGAGCCGGTCCGCCAGGACCCGGTGATCGCGCCGCCCGAGCCGCCGCGTCACGTGCTCATCGAGCAGGAGCCGGAGCTGCCACAAGTGCTGCTCCCGGACGACCCGACGCTACCCACTGAAACCGAGCCACCGTTCGCGCCGCCTCCCGAGGCCGCGCCCGCCGTCGCGGCCAAGGAACGCCTGGCACGCGAGCTCTTCTCCAGGCCCGTCGCGGAGATGCTCGAGCGCATCGAGCCGATCCTCGGTGATACCGAGATCATCGACCCGGATTCGCCGGCGGCGGAGCCGTTACGTCCGCCGCCCGAAGAGAAGATCGTGACGCTGCGACTGGCCGCGCCGCCGCTCGAGCGCTTCGATGGGCGCGAGCTGGTGGACGCGCTGCGCGCTGCCGGCCTCGAGCACGGCAAGTTCTCCATCTTCCACAAAGTCGCACCGAACGGTGCGACGCTGATGAGCGTGGCGAGCCTCGTGGAACCGGGCACGTTCGACCTCGATCGAATCGAGGCACAACGTTTCCCCGGTATCAGCCTGTTCTCCGTGCTGCCGGGACCGATGGATGCGGGCGCAACGCTCGACATGATGGTGGGAATCGCGCGCGACCTCGCTGCACGCCTGCGCGGCGTGGTGCAGGACGAGCGCGGTGTGCCGATGAGCCCGCAGAGGCTCGCGGACCTGCGCGTCGGCCTGATGGAATGGCAGCGTCGCGCTGACGCCGCGATCTAGAATCGCCTTCCACCGTGAATCCGAGCGAGGGGCGCCGTGTCCGGGAGGTCTTTTCAGGGACGCCGTAAATACATCCCTGTAGGCTCCGACGAAAACATCCCTGTTTTCGACGGCCCTGAAAAGACCTCCCGAACCCGACACCCCCAATCGTCACGCCACACATGAGCACGTCGGCTGACACACGCAACCGCGCGGCGGACTTGCGTCGCCAGATCGAGCAGCACAACTACCGCTACTACGTGCTCGACGATCCCGAGGTGTCGGATGCCGAGTACGATCGCCTGCTGCGCGAGCTGCAGGAAATCGAGGCGCGCTTTCCCGACCTCGTGACGCCGGACTCGCCGACACAGCGGGTCGGCGCGACACCGGTGAGCGAATTCGGCGAAGTCGTGCACCGCCTGCCGATGCTCTCGCTCGAGAACGCCTTCAGCGAGGAGGAGGTGAGCGACTTCGATCGCCGCGTGCGTGAGCGCCTGGGAATCGATAGCGTCGACTATGCCGCCGAGCCCAAGCTCGATGGCCTGGCGGTGAGCCTGACCTTCGAGGACGGTCGCTTCACCGTCGGGGCGACGCGCGGGGATGGTGCGGTCGGCGAGGACGTGACGCGCAACCTGCGCGCCGTTCGTGCCGTGCCACTGCAACTGCGCGGCGAAGAGTACCCGGCCCTGCTCGAAGTGCGCGGCGAGGTGTTCATGCCCCTCGCCGGTTTCAAGCGCTTCAACGAGCTCGTTGAGGCGCGGGGCGAAAGACCGTACGTCAATCCGCGCAATGCCGCGGCTGGCAGCCTGCGACAACTCGATCCGCGCCTCACCGCTCAGCGCCCGCTCGATATTTACTTCTACGGCGTGGGCTATTTCGAGCGGGGCAACCTGCCGCTGCGACACAGCGAGGTGCTGCGCGCGTTGCGTGGCTGGGGTCTCAAGACGAGCCCCGAAGCGCGCGTCGTGCACGGTCTTGCCGGATGCCTCGCGTACTACGCCGACATGGGACGGCGGCGCGCGGCGCTCAGCCACCAGATCGACGGTGTGGTGTACAAGGTTGACGATCTCACCGCGCAGCAGAAGCTCGGCTTCGTCTCGCGCGCACCGCGTTGGGCGCTGGCACACAAGTTTCCCGCCGAAGAAGCCACCACCGTGGTGCGCGCGATCGAGTTCCAGGTGGGGCGCACCGGGGCGCTCACGCCGGTCGCGAGGCTCGAGCCCGTGTTCGTCGGCGGTGTCACGGTGAGCAACGCAACGCTGCACAACATGGACGAGGTGGCGCGCAAGGACGTGCGCGTCGGCGACACGATCGTGATCCGTCGCGCAGGCGATGTCATTCCCGAGGTGGTCAGGGTCATCCTGGAGCGGCGTCCCACGCACACGGAGCCTGTAAGACTTCCGTCCAGGTGTCCGCAATGCCAGTCCGCAGTCGAGCGTGTCCCCGAGCAAGCCATCGCGCGCTGCACCGGAGGCCTGTATTGTCCGGCGCAGCGCAAGGAAGCCTTGCGTCACTTCGCCTCACGTCGGGCGCTCGACATCGCGGGGCTCGGCACGAGCCTCATCGACCAGCTCGTGACCACCGGCATGGTCAAGACGCCCGCGGATCTTTATTCACTCGGGCTCGAACCGCTCGCAGAGCTCGAGCGCATGGGCGAGAAATCCGCCTCCAAGCTCCTCGCGGCGCTGGAGCGCAGCAGGAAGACCACGCTGCCGCGCTTCCTCTATGCGCTCGGCATCCGCGATGTCGGCGAGGCCACTGCTCGTGCGCTTGCGCTGCATTTTCACGATCTCGATCCGCTGCTCGCCGCGAGTGCGCGCGACATCGAGCGTGTTCCCGACGTCGGGCCGGTGGTGGCCGCGAGCGTCCATCGCTTCTTCGAACAGCCGCACAATCGCGAAGTTATCGACGCGCTGCGCAAGCATGGTGTGCAATGGTCGGTCATGAGGCAGGCGGCGGCCGCGGAGAACTCACCGTTCTCGGGCAAGAC
>DATIEU010000073.1:0-6695 GCA_035455565.1 Steroidobacteraceae bacterium
CCCTCATCATCACGAAGGAGGGGAGGCTCGTGGCGCTCGACGCCAAGATCAACGTCGACGCGAACGCGCTCTTCAGGCAGCCCGAGATCGCCGCCATGCGCGATGCCAGCCAGGAAGACGCAATGGAGCGCGAGGCGAGCCAGCACGACCTCAACTACGTTTCCCTCGACGGCGACATCGCCTGCATGGTGAATGGCGCGGGGCTCGCGATGGCGACCATGGACTTGATCAAGCTGCATGGCGGCGCGCCCGCCAACTTCCTCGATGTCGGCGGCGGTGCCACGGCGGAGCGCGTGAGCGTCGCGTTCAAGCTGATCCTGTCGAATCCCAGGGTGCGCGCGATTCTGGTGAACATCTTCGGCGGCATCGTGCGCTGCGACCTGATCGCCGACGGCATCGTGAGCGCGGTGAAACAAGTGGGCGTGAAGATCCCGGTAATTGTGCGGCTCGAGGGCACTAATGCCGAGCTGGCACGCAAGACGCTCGCCGCGAGCGGGCTCGCGATCACGCCGGCGAGCGATCTCACCGATGCCGCCCGCAAGGTCGTCAAGCTCGCGAAGCAGAGACGGGCGGCATGAGCATCCTGGTCGAGAAGAAGACCAAGGTGCTCTGCCAGGGCTTCACCGGCAAGCAGGGCACGTTTCATTCCGAGCAGTGCCTCGCCTATGGCACGCGCCTGGTGGGCGGTGTCACGCCGGGCCGTGGTGGCCAGAAGCACCTCGGGCTCCCGGTGTTCAACACCATGCGCGAGGCCGTCACCGCGACCGGTGCCGAAGTCAGCATGATCTACGTGCCGGCAGCTTACGCGGCGGACTCGATTCTCGAGGCCGCCGATGCGGGCATTCGCCTCATCGTGTGCATCACCGAGGGTATCCCGGTGCTCGACATGGTGAAGGTCAAGGTGGCGCTCGCGAATTCGCCAAGCCGCCTCATCGGTCCCAACTGCCCGGGCATCATCACGCCCGGCGCGTGCAAGATCGGCATCATGCCGGGCTTCATTCACCAACCCGGTCGTGTCGGCATCGTCTCGCGTTCCGGCACGCTGACGTACGAGGCGGTCTTCCAGACGACGCGCATCGGTCTCGGACAGAGTACCTGCGTCGGTATCGGTGGCGACCCGGTGCGCGGCATGAACTTCATCGACGTGTTGCGCGAGTTCGAAGGCGATGACGCCACCGAGGGCGTAATCATGGTGGGTGAGATCGGCGGCAGCGATGAAGAAGCTGCCGCGGCCTACATCGCCCAGGAAGTCAGCAAGCCCGTCGTCGCGTACATCGCCGGGGTCACCGCGCCGCCCGGAAAGCGCATGGGTCACGCCGGCGCTATCGTCGCAGGCGGCAAAGGTACGGCGGCAGAGAAGTACCGGGCCCTCGAAGCCGCGCGGGTCAAGACCGTGCGCTCGCCGGCGATGCTCGGCGAGGCCATGTTCGAGCTCCTGAACAAGAAGACTCGGCGTGCACGCCGCGTCGCCAGTACCGCGAAGCGCCAGCGCAAGCGTCGACGCGCGCCGGCGCGTCACCGCTGAGGCTCCAGCCAACCCCGGTAAAGGGGTTGGTACAATGTTGACCTGGAATCCACGACCATCCGCCGTGAGCGCTCCTGACACTTTCCGCATCGCGCTGGCACAGCTCGACCTGTTCGTGGGCGACGTGGATGGAAATGTCGGCCGCATGGTGGAGGCCGCACAGCTGGCCCGCGAGCGCGATCACGCCGATCTCGTGCTCTTTCCGGAGCTCGCCTTGTCGGGCTATCCGCCCGAGGATCTCCTGTTCCACGGCGGCATGCGCCGCCGGATCGCGCAGGGTCTCGAACGCGCCCGCCGCGACATCCGCGGCATCGGTGTGCTGCTGGGGTACCCGGAATATGCGTCCGAGGGCATTTACAACTCGGCGACGCTGCTGCGCGATGGCGTGACGCTCGCCAATCATCGCAAGCAGTGCCTGCCCAACTACCAGGTGTTCGACGAGAAGCGTTACTTCCAGCCGGGCAGCACGGCGACGGTGGTCGATATTTCCGGCACCCGCGCCGGCATCCTCGTGTGCGAGGACGTCTGGGAGCCCGCACCCGCGCGGCAAGCGCGCCAGGACGGCGCGGAGGTGTTACTGGTCATCAATGCCTCGCCCTATGAAGTCCGCAAGCAGAACGAACGTGAGGATGTGGTGCGCAATCGCGTGCGTGAAACGGGCCTCCCCGTGGTCTTCGTCAATCTGCTCGGCGGTCAGGATGAGCTCGTATTCGACGGTCATTCGTTCGTCATGAACGCCGAAGGTGATGTCGTGCGCCGTGCGCCCGCGTTCCGGGAAGGGGTCTACGCCGTGGAACTGCGCCGCGAGGGCGAGCGTGTCGTGCCGGTGCCGGGCGAGATCGCGCCCTACCAGAGCGACGAGGAAAGTGTCTACAGCGCGCTGGTGCTCGGCGTGCGCGACTATGTCGATAAGCACCGTTTTCCCGGCGTCGTGCTGGGCCTGTCAGGCGGCGTCGATTCGGCGCTGACGCTCGCGATTGCGGTCGATGCGCTCGGCGCCGAGCGCGTGCACGCGGTGACGATGCCGTCGCGCTACACGGCGAAGATCAGCATCGACGACGCCACGCGCCAGGCGCGCGAGCTCGGCGTCAAGTTCAGCGTGATTTCGATCGAGGGCATGTTCGATGCGACGCTGGCGGCGCTCAAGGAGCAGTTTGCGGGCACGCGTCCGGACACGACCGAGGAAAACATCCAGTCGCGCTGTCGCGGCGTGTTGCTCATGGCGATCTCCAACAAGACGGGCCGCATGCTGCTCACGACCGGCAACAAGAGCGAAGTGGCGGTAGGCTATGCGACTCTTTACGGCGACATGGCGGGCGGCTTTGCGCCCATCAAGGACTGCAGCAAGCTGCTGGTCTATCGACTGGCGCGCTATCGCAACTCACTGAGCCCGGGGATCCCGGAGCGTGTGCTGACGCGACCGCCCTCGGCGGAACTGCGCGCCGATCAGAAGGACACAGACTCGTTACCGCCGTACGAAGTGCTCGACCCCATCCTCGAGGCGTTCATCGAGGAAGATCTTTCCGTCGACCAGATCGTGGCGCGCGGTTTTGATCGTGCCACGGTCGTGCGCGTACTCGACATGGTGAAGCGCAACGAATACAAGCGGCGACAGGCGCCGCCCGGGGTGCGGGTCAGCGGCCGCGCCTTCGGCCGTGACTGGCGCTATCCGATCACCAGCGGGTATCGCTAGGCGCGCGCGGGTCCTACCAGAACTTCCACCAACTCTTCTTCTTCTCTACGCGCTCGGCAGTCTCGGGGAAGTTCGCCTTGTAGACCGTGGCGGTCTGTTCGGCCAGCTCGCTGAGTCCCAGCTTGTAATAGGCGTCGGTCATGATCTCGAGCGCCTCGCGCACGGCCGGCGCGCCGTCGTAGTTCTCGATCGCGAACTTGGCGCGCGCGGCCGCGCCGACGTAGGCGCCGCGCTTCATGTAGTAGCGCGCGACGTAGACCTCGTAGTCGGCCAGGCGGTTGCGCAGAAAGATCATCCGCCGGCGCGCATCGTGCGCATACGGGCTCTTGGGATACTGCTGCACGATCGTCTGGAACGCGGCGAACGACTGGCGCGCATCGCTCGGCGGGCGCTCGCTCAGATCCACCTTGAACCAGCGTTCGAGGAAATTCGGTGAGCGCTCGAAGTAGACCAGGCCCTTGATGTAGTACGCATAGTCGACGCGCGCGTGGGTGGGATTCTCGCGGATGAACTGATCCGCCGCATCCACAGCGGACTCCGCCTGGCCACTCTTGTAGTAGGCATACATTAGATCGAGGCGCGCCTGGCGCGCGGCGTCGCTGAAGGGGTAACGCGCGTCCAGCGCCTCGTAGTAGGCGATGGCATTCTTGAAGTCGTTGGTGTCGAGCGCGTGCTTCGCTTGCCGGTACAGCACGTCCGCATCGGCTTCACGGACGCGGTCGGAACCGCCGCAGGCGGACAAGGACAAGGAAACGATCAAGACGCTGAACAGCGCCCAGCGGCGCAGGTAGGTCAGGAAACGGGGGGGCACGCGTTGCCTCGGTTGGCCGGGAGGCGGCAGAGTATAGCCGAACTCATGACCGCCCTCTGAGGGCCAGATGACGTCGAAGTTCCAGATTCATTCATTCACCGTGCCGCCCGAACTGGCGGGCCTGCGGCTGGACCAGGCCCTGGCGCGACTGCTTCCGGAGCATTCGCGCTCGCGCCTGAAGGAATGGATCGAGGCGGGACGAGTTACTCTGGGCCATCGCACGCCCCGGCCGCGCGATCTCCTGAGCGGCGGCGAGCGCATCGTCGTCAATGCGGAAGCGCCCGTTGCCTCAACGGTCGCGGCGCAGGCCATCGAGCTCGACATCGTGCACGCAGACGACTGGCTGCTCGTGATCGACAAGCCGGCTGGCCTTGTGGTGCATCCGGGTGCGGGTAACCGCGACCGCACCTTGCAAAACGCGCTCCTGCATTACGACCCGGCGCTCGCCGAGCTACCGCGCGCGGGAATTCTGCATCGGCTCGACAAGGACACCAGCGGGCTGCTGGTGGTGGCGCGCACGCTGGCCGCGCACACGGCGCTGACACGGCAGCTGCAGGCGCGCACGATCGAACGCGAGTACGAGGCCGTGTGCAGTGGAGTGCTCACTGCGGGTGGCACCATCGACCGGGCGATCGCGCGGCATCGCACCGACCGCGTGCGCATGGCCGTGCGCGACGACGGTCGCGAAGCCGTGACGCACTATCGTGTGATCGAGCGCTTTCGCGCTCACACGCACGTGCGCGTAGCGCTCGAAACCGGTCGCACGCACCAGATCCGGGTCCACTTCGCACACGTCCGGCATCCCCTGGTGGGCGACGCCACGTACGGTGGCCGGCTGCTCCTGCCGCGCGGCGCGACGCCTGCGCTGGTGGAGGCGTTGCGCACGTTTCCGCGCCAGGCGCTGCACGCCGCACGCCTGGCACTCATCCATCCGCAATCGCAGCACGCGGTCGAGTGGCGAGCGCCGCTGCCGCGCGATATCAAGTTGCTGCTCAAGGTGCTGCGCGAGGATACGCGCGCACCCCAAGCCGGCCGCGCATGATCGAGTTCATCGTTCCGGACTGGCCTGCGCCAGCACGTGTGCGCGCGGCATCGACACTGCGGTCGGGAGGCGTGAGCCGGCCGCCCCACGAATCGCTCAACCTGGCCCTGCATGTGGGCGATGAGCCGGATTGCGTGCTCGAGAATCGGCGCCGCCTGCGCGAGCAGCTCGGGCTCTCACATGAGCCGGCCTGGCTCAAGCAGGTGCACGGCATCGGCGTGACGCGCGCAGCAGCGTCCGTCCTGCCGGTGGCAGACGCGACGATCGCTGACGGCCCCGGCCCCGCGTGCGCGATCCTCACGGCGGATTGCCTGCCGGTGCTGTTCGCGAGGACCGACGGCCAGCGAGTCGCGGCGGCGCATGCCGGATGGCGGGGTCTGTCCGCAGGCGTGCTCGAGGCAACGATCGATGCACTGGCGACGCCGCCGCGTGAGCTGCTCGCGTGGCTCGGGCCAGCGATCGGTCCCGACCACTTCGAGGTGGGCGGCGAAGTGCGCGACGCATTTCTGCGGCTCGATCCCGCTGCAGTGGCGGCTTTCCGCGCCAACCAACGGCGGCGCTGGCAGGCCGATCTCTACCGACTCGCGCGCCAGCATCTCAATCGCGCCGGCATCGATGCCGTCTACGGTGGCGGCTGGTGCACGTACGCCGAGGCCGGCCAATTCTTCTCTTATCGCCGCGACGGCGAATGCGGACGCATGGCCACCCTCATCTGGATCGAGTGAGCGCGCGAGAACCTGCTAGGATCGCGCAAAACCACAAGCAACCCGCATGTCTACCCTTTCCTGGATCATCTTGTTCACCGGGCTCGGCGGGATCTTGAGCGCGCTCGCCGCGAGCGTGTTCCTGCTCATGTCCGCACCGCGTCGCGCCGCATGGCTGCCGCATCTCATCAGCTTCGCGACCGGCGCGCTGCTCGGCGCGGCATTGCTCAAGCTCCTGCCCAACGCGATCCAGGCGGCGGGATTGTCGAACGTGCACCTGGTCGGCTTCGCACTGGTGGCGGGCATCTTCGCGTTCTTCGTGCTCGAGAAGCTCGTGATCTGGCGCCATTGCCATCAGCACGACTGCGATTCGCACGTCCCGCACCACGACCAACAGGATCCGCGCGATCGCGCCTCGGGCATCCTGATTCTCACCGGCGATGCGATCCACAACGCGCTCGACGGCGTGCTGATCGCAGCGGCGTTCATGCTCGATGCAGGTCTCGGCATTCTCACCAGCATCGCGGTGATCGCGCACGAAATCCCGCAGGAAGTGGGCGATCTCGCCATCCTGCTCAATAGCGGCATGTCGCGCGCCCGCGCCTTCGCCCTCAACCTGCTCACGAGCCTCACCTCCATCGTCGGTGGACTCGTGGCGTTTTTTGCACTCGAGCGGGCGCAGCAGGCGGTGCCTTATGTATTGGCGGTAGCCGCATCCTGCTTCCTGTACGTGGCCGTTGCCGACCTGATTCCGGGCCTGCACCGGCGCGTCGAAATCAAGGCGAGCGTCCACCAGATGGTGCTCATCGCGATCGGCATCGCGGTCATCGTGCTGACGGACAAGATCACCGGAATACATTGATTTCCGGCTTCTGGGCCCTACATTTGGACGCACCGTCGTGCCCGGAGTCCCCCCATGC
>DATIEU010000074.1:0-4225 GCA_035455565.1 Steroidobacteraceae bacterium
CCTCGGCTTCGATCCACGAGGCAAGATCACGGTCATGCACGCTCGCGAGTTGCACCACGGCGTTGCGCAAGCGGCGGCCGTTGTCCGCCACGTTGTCGCAGCAGAGGACGGTCGGTGGCGGCACGCGCGCCGCGCGCCGTGCGCGCAACCCTGCGACGAGATAGCCGATGAGGCTCGTGGGCGCGTCCGGCGAGCGCACGTCGCGCTGAATGTCCGGATGATCGAGATCGAGCGAGCCATCTGCCGTCAGGCAATAACCCTTCTCGGTCACCGTGGTTGTAATCAGACGCGTGTCGGCGGCCGCGAAGCGGGCAAACACGGCGGCCGGATTCTCAGCCGCGACCAGCACTTCCCGCAGCGCCCCGATCACCCGAACCGAGGGCTCGTCGTCGAGCACTGCCAGCGCGTACAGCCCATCCTGCGGAAGCAGCGCATCGCGGACCGCGCTCGTGCGCAACGACACGCCGCAAATGGCCCAGTTGCGATCCTCGTGCAGCAGATCGTCGAAGTAGCACGCCTGGTGCACGCGATGAAAGGCACCGGGACCGAAATGCACCACGCCGATGCGCGTGTCGGCACGCTCGTAGGCAGGCACCTGGATGCCGTCGTTGATCCGCCGCAGAGATGCCTGTGAGAGGTAGGGAGTAGGGGACACGAGTGACAGGTCAGAGCGTGATGCCGCCCTTCCAGATGGCGATCTCGCGTTCGTCGTTGATCTCGTTGCGCGCCGCCTGTCCGGAGGCGACGGCGAGGATCAGCTCCATCAACTCATCCGCCGCTTGCTCGGGCGGCGAACCCGCAAGCACTTTGCCCGCATCGAAATCGATCCAATGCGGCTTGGTCATCGCGAGCTGTGAGTTCGAGCTGATCTTGAGCGTCGGCACCGGAAACCCGAGTGGCGTGCCCCGGCCAGTGGTGAACAGGAGAATGTTCGCACCGGCCGCGACCAGCGCCGTCGAGGAGATGGCGTCGTTGCCCGGCGATTCGAGCAGGGACAGCCCGGGCGTCGAAACGCCCTCCGCGTACTTGAGCACGCGCGTCACGATCGCGTGTCCGCCCTTCTGCACCGCGCCGAGCGACTTTTCTTCGAGCGTGGTGATGCCACCTGCAATGTTTCCCGGCGACGGGTTCTCGTGCACCGGCTGATCGTGAGCAATGAAGTAGCGCTTGAACCCGTTCACGAGATTCGCGATGTCCGCGGACACCTGCGCGCTCGCGGCACGCTCCATGAGCAGGTGCTCAGCGCCAAAGATCTCGGGAATTTCTGTGAGTACCGCGGCGCCGCCCGCGCCGGTCACGCGATCGGCGATCCGCCCGACCATCGGGTTCGCAGTGATGCCGCTGAAGCCGTCCGAACCGCCGCACTTGAGGCCGAGCGTGAGCGCCGATACCGGGCACGGCTCTCGTCGATCCTGGCCCGCGAGCTGCGCCAGTTCCTCGAGGAGCGCCATTCCCGCATCGATTTCGTCCCCGCGATCCTGCGCCGCAAGCGTGCGGATGCGCTCGCGCGTCGTTGCGGGCAGCGTGCTCATGAGCGGATCGAGCTGATTGGATTCGCAGCCGAGACCGAGCACCAATACGCCGCCGGCATTCGGATGGCGCGCCAGCGCGGCGAGCAGCCCGCGCGTGCGGTCGAGATCGGCGCCGAGCTGCGAACAGCCGAACTGATGCGTGAACGCGTGAATGCCATCGACGCGTGAGCCGAATCGCTCGGTCGCGAGTCGCGCGAGCTTTTCGGCCGTGCGATTGACGCACCCCACGGTCGGCAGGATCCAGATCTCGTTGCGCGTCGCGACGCGACCGTCCGCGCGCCGATAGCCGCGAAAGCTTCCGGCAAGAGCCGCCACCGGCGTCGTGATGGCGGGCTTCGCGCCCGGCCGGTAAGTCATTTCGCCGGCCAGTTCGGTTACAAGGTTGTGCGTATGCACGTGCGCGCCACAAGCGATCGCTTGCCGTGCGCGGCCGATCGCCCGGCCGAACTTACGCACCTGCTGACCATCCGGGATCGCGCGAACCGCGATCTTGTGTCCGCTCGGTATCGCCTCCACCGCCTCGATCACGGCATCGCCCAGGAGCACCCGCTCGCCGAGTGCGAGCGGCCGCAACGCCACCGCGACGTCATCGCGTGGATCGATGCGCCAGACATTGCGCAGTGCGAAGTGCGGCTCGGCGGCCATGGCGGACGGAGCGTCTCCGGCGAAATTGCTGGGATTTGGCGCATGATAGCTGGTATGGTAACCGGTGTCATTTTGCCGGCTGGAGTATCCTTTGCGCTCACGTATGGCGAGCAAATCGGCACGCAGGAGCCGCGCGAAAGCGCCCGTGCGCAGCAGCAGCGCAGCGGTGCGTGTGGGCGCCGAGACGACCCGCGCGGGCTCCGCCGCACACAAACACACCATCAACGACATCGCGCGCCTCGCGAACGTATCGAAGAAAACCGTCTCGCGCGTGCTCAATCAATCGCCATTCGTGCGTGAGGAAACGCGCTCACGCGTGAGCGAGATCATGCAGCAGGTCGCCTACACGCCGGACCCGCAGGCGCGTGGCCTCGCCTTCCGCCGCTCGTTCCTGATCGGCCTGGTGTACGACAATCCAAACGCCCAATACATCGTGAACATCCAGGAAGGCGCGCTCGGCGCAATCCGCCGCTCCGGATTCGAGCTGGTCGTGCATCCCTGCGACCGCACCAGCGCGACATTCCTTCCCGAGGTGAAGTCCCTCATCGGTCGTCAGAAGCTCGACGGCGTGATTCTACTGCCGCCGATTTCGGAGGATCCCGCCCTCGCGCGCATGTTGAAGGAGATGAACTGTCGCTATATCCGCGTGCTGGCCGTGCCGCTCGATGAGCCGTCGAATATCGTGCTGGCCATGGACCGCGACGCGGCGCGCCAGGTGGCCGAGCACCTCGCCAAGTTGGGCCACAGCCGCATCGCGCTCATCGCCGGGCCCTCGTCATACCGTTCCGCGCACGAGCGCCTGAGCGGTTTTTCGGATGCGCTGGCGGACCACGGCCTGGCGCTGCCCCAGGAACATGTTGTCGAGGGTGCCTATACGTTCGAGTCCGGCTTCGCGGCGGCCGAGAGTCTGTTGTCGCGCTTTCCACGCCCGACGGCGATCTTCGCTTGCAACGACGAAATGGCAGCAGGCGTCTACAAGGCCGCTTACCTCAAAGGACTGCAGATACCGAAGGACCTGACGGTGGTCGGTTACGACGATGCGCCACTCGCCTCGCGCATCTGGCCCTCGCTCACCACCGTGCGCCTGCCGATCCGCGACATGGGCAAGGTTGCGGCCGAGCGGCTGATCGCCAAGATCCAGCATCCCGAGGGGCCTGCGGCGCCCGCTTCGACCGTGCACCCGCACCTCGTCGTGCGGGATTCCTCCGCCAAACCCTCGCCCTGACGCCTCACAGAGGTCTATTCGGCCACGTTGGCGACTTGGACCCGTTTTAATGGCTATAATGACACCGGTTACCTAATTGCCGGTTCCGGGGTTTCGACCCAGCATATTCGACCGCGGGCCGGGAAGTTGACTCAATGACGAGTGCATCGGCGAAAGCTCCGAAACGCGCCCTGTCGGCCAGGCAACTGGCCCTGCATGCGGATCGCCTGTTTCCCGCGGACGCCAACGTCCGCGCGCTCGCCAGGACGCTGTACCGCACCGTTTGCGACCTGCCGATCATCAGCCCGCACGGCCATACCGACCCGGCCTGGTTCGCCTACGACAAACCATTCACCAATGCGACCGAACTCCTGCTGGCCCCGGACCATTACCTGTTCCGGATGCTCTACAGCCAGGGCGTTTCGCTACGCGGTCTGGGCGTGTCCTCCCGCCAGGGGCCGGCGGACACCGATCCGCGCGCGGCCTGGCGACTCTTCGCGCGCCACTTTCATCTATTCGCCGGCACGCCTTCGGCGATGTGGCTCAACTACGTGTTCGCGCGCGTCTTCGGCCTGCAGGTCCGGCTCGACGAGAATTCCGCGGACCACTACTTCGACACGATCGGCGCCAGGCTTCAGACCCCCGCGTTTCGCCCGCGGGCGCTCTTCGAGCGCTTCAACATCGAAGTGCTCGCGACCACGGAATCGCCTGTCGATACGCTCGAGCATCATCGCGCCATCCGCGCGAGCGGCTGGAGCGGGCGCGTGGTGACGGCCTACCGGCCGGATGTGGTCGTCGATCCGGAACATGAGCACTTCGCGAGCGCACTGGCGCAATTCGCCGA
>DATIEU010000075.1:0-3761 GCA_035455565.1 Steroidobacteraceae bacterium
GCCGAGCGGGTGGCAGAACGGGATGAGCTCGTGCGTACGCTTGGCTGCCATCACGCCGGCGATGATCGCGGTATCGAACACCGGGCCCTTGGCAGTGCGGAAGCCCGCGCCCGACAGGGCCTCGGCGACCGCAGGCGGCAGGACCACGAGCGACTGCGCCACGGCCGTGCGATGCGTGACCGCCTTTTCGCTCACGTCCACCATGCTGGGACGGCCGCTCGAATCGATGTGCGACAGCGTGCTCATTCAACCGCCGATGTAGTACATCTCGACTTTCTTTTCCGCGGAGTCGTGCAGCGTTGCACGCAGCTCGCTGTAGCGGTCGGTGCGCGCCTTCCAGGTGCCGCGGATCCGTTCCAGCAACTCCTCGTCGCTCGCGCCCTCGCGCAGTGGCGTGCGCAGGTCATGGCCGCGCGTGGCGAAGAGACACGTATAGAGCTGTCCGTCCGACGACAATCGCGCGCGCGAGCACGCGCCGCAGAAGGGCTCTGTGACCGAGGAGATGAAGCCGATCTCGCCGGCACCATCCTCGAACACGTACCGCTCCGCCACTTCCCCGTGATAATTCTCGGCGAGGGCGCGCACCGGCCAGCGTGCGCCGATCTGCTGCATCAGTTCGCGCGAGGGCACTACGCGATCCAGGCTCCAGTGATTGCGGTTGCCGACGTCCATGTATTCGATGAAGCGCACGATGACGCCCGTGCCGCGGAAGTGCTCGACCATGTCGAGCACGGTGTGATCGTTCAGACCGCGCTCGACGACCGCGTTGACCTTGACCGGCGTGAGACCGGCTTCCTGCGCGGCACGGATGCCCGCGAGCACCTGGTCGCGGCCGCCGAAACCGCCGCTCATTTTGCGGAAAACTTCCTCATCCAGGCTGTCGAGGCTCACCGTCACGCGCTGCAGGCCGTTGGCCTTGAGCTCGGCGGCGTACTTCGCAAGCAACATGCCGTTCGTGGTGAGCGCGACGTCTTCCACACCTGCGAGCGAGGTGAGCTCGCCGACCAGGTCGGGCAGGTTGGCGCGCAGCAAGGGCTCGCCGCCCGTGAGCCGCACCTTGCGCACGCCGAGCGAGACGAAGAGCCGCGTGAGCCGCACGATTTCCTCGAACGAGAGCCGCTCGCTGCTCTTCAGGAAACGATAGTTCTCGTGAAAGGTCTCGCGCGGCATGCAATACGGGCAGCGGAAATTGCAGCGATCCATCACCGAGATGCGCAGGTCGTGCAATGCACGGCCACGCGTATCCACCGGGACCGCGCTGCCTTTGAGCGCCACGAGCTTGAATTCGCGATCGACTGTCATCGTCTACCACCGGAACAGACGGGTTACGAAGCCCTTCGGCCAGACATTGGGTCCCGGAGGGAGTTCCACGAATCCATCGGTGCCTGCGAGGGAGACGAAGTCTCCGGATCCGTGGGTGGGCCGGGGGTGTGCCCACGGCCGGCCCCAGTCATCGTAGATCACCGCGACCGGGAGAAAGTACGACATCGACGCCTTGAACTCCACTTGCTCGGCGATCGCGATGCGCTCCGCGGGCTGAGTGTCGCGCGCCATCGCGCGATCGAGCGCCGGAAGGACATAACGCGCCATGCACATGAGCGTGGAGACGGGATTTCCAGGCAGCGCGAACACGGCCTGACCGCCGCCGGCCACGCCGAACCACATCGGCTTGCCGGGACGCTGCGCAATCTTGTGAAACACCAGCCGCACGCCAAGCTCTTCGAGCACTTTCGGCACGAGGTCATAGCGGCCCATCGACACGCCGCCGCTCAGCACCAGCACATCGTGCGTGTCGAGGTGCAACGCAAGGCGTTCGCGCAGGACATCACTTTCGTCGGGCAGATGATCGTCGGCGACGCGCGCAAAGCCGCGCTGGCGGAGCGCCGCGGCCACACCATAGGAATTGGAGCGACGCACCTGGTGCGACAGGATCGGCTCGCCCGGCTCGATCAGCTCGTTGCCGGTCGAGATGACGATGACTGCGGGTTGGCCGCTGACACGCACACGCGACATACCGGCCGATGCCGCGACCGCGACCTCCGGTGCGCGCAGGAGCGTGCCCACTTTGAGCAACAGCTCGCCCTGGCGACTGTCGGAAGCGCGCCGATGCACGTTCTGCCCGGCATTGGTCTCGGTGCCCGCTTTGATGCGCGCTTCACCGTCCGCGAGCTCGAGCTGCTCGACCGGGATCACGGTGTCACAACCCTGCGGCAGGATCGCGCCCGTCATGACTTCGATGCAGCCCTCGGAAGAGCCGAGGCGGATCTGCGGATCGCCCGCGGCTTGCGTGCCCTGCAGGCGAAAGGCGCGCCGCCCGCCGCGCCACGCGACGCTGGCGATCGCGATGCCATCCATCGCGACGCGGTCAAACGGCGGCTGGTCGCGCTCGGCGTAGACGTTCTCGCGCAGGATCGCGCCCATGCTCTGGGCGAGCGGGAGCGATTCGATCGGCAGGCAGGTGAGGTGCTGATCGATGAGTGCTTCGGCTTCTGCTGGAGACAGCATGACTCAATGCAGGCCGCGGCCTGCGTTCACTCACCACCAGGACATCGCGTCAGCCGCTCTGCTTCTTCTTGTAAGCGCGCACTTGCTCGTTGAAGCGCTCGACGACGGCCGACACTTCGTCCACCGCGGCATTGTGCTTCTCCGTCTGTTGCCGCTCGAATTCGAGTTTCTTCGCTTCCAGCGCCTTCTTCTCTTCCTCGGTGGCCGGCTGTTCCTTGCTCATCTCCAGGAGCTTGTCGTCCGACTCGAGCTTGATGCAGTTGAGATAGGCGGTCATCTCGTCGTTGTACCTGGTGAAATCCTGCTTGGCCGCGACCATCTGTTCCTTGGTGGCGGTACTGCCGTCCGGAATATTCGTCGGTGCCTTGGGGTACACGCACGCCGCATGGGCGGCCGCGCCGAAAAGTCCCCAGACTGCAAGCGACGCAACAAACAGCGGTTTCATGTCATTCCCCTGTGGTCTTTTGCGTCGCGTATCTTATTACAAATGCCTGGGATGGCCAGATGAGCCTGATTCGCCTGCGTATCGACCTGCCCAACGGCCAGTCCGTGGGACCGGGAAAAATCGAGCTCCTCGAGCTGGTCGGCCGCCATGCCTCGATCAGCGCCGCCGCCCGGGCTATGAATATGAGCTACCGCCAGGCGTGGCTCAAGCTCGAGAGTCTGAACCATGCCCTGGATGAACCGGTGTTCGAGACCGCTACCGGCGGCACGCACGGCGGTGGCGCACGTGTGACAGCGACGGGCCGAAAACTGATTGCCCGCTTCCGGTCGCTCGAAGCCGCGGTTGAAAAAATTGCGCGGCGCGAGCTGAGCCCGTGGGTACGCCGCGGCACGTCCTCATCGCGTGATTCGCGCGCACGATCCGATAGACGGCCATTGCCGCCGCGTCAGGCAAAGTGCGCACGGCCATCGAAGCGCCGGCCCTGAGCGGCTACTGCCTTCACCAGCGCGAAACACTGCCTGCCTGGCGCGAGCCCGAGCTCCTGCACCGCGCTGTGCGTCACGCGCGCCAGCAGCGGTTGCGACGCGGCCGCCGTCAGGTGCACGAGCACCGAGCCGTTGAGCGCCTCGAGGCGCGTGACCACGACGGGCAGGACATTACGCGCACTCACCGCGCGCGGTGCTTCGAGCGCAATCACCACATCGTCCGCGGGTACGTAGAGTCGTACACGCGTTCCACGCTCGACCGCACCCAGTGCGACGCGCAGCGACAGCGCGCCGCTGGTGAGCGTCGCGAGACGTTCCTCGGTATG
>DATIEU010000076.1:0-10633 GCA_035455565.1 Steroidobacteraceae bacterium
CGCGATCGCGATCGAGATCGCGACGGGCGGCGCGAGCGTCACGGCAGTCGCGGGCACGGGCATTCGCGGCATGGTCACGAGAGCGGTGCGCGACGCCACGAGCATGCGGGCGCGCGTCGCGAGGCGCATGCCACGGCCTCAGCAGCCGCCCCTAAGACGGACGTGCAACCACCGCGTGAGGGTGCCGGAGCGGAAGCGCCACGCGCCGAGCCTGTGCGTCCGGAACGGGGCGAACGCGGACAACCCGGCGAGCGTTCGGAGCGCGGCGAACGTGGCGAACGTGGTGACCGTGGCGAGCGCGGGGGTCGTGGCCGGCGTGGCCGCCGGCGTCGCCGCGGCGGACGCGAAGGTGGCGGGGACGGACGTGAATCCGCGGCGCCAGCGAGCCAGGAACATGCTCGAGAAGGCGGTGGTCCCGTCGCGGGCGCGCCAGATGCCGCGCGCGAAGCGCGTCCGGAAGCGCCGCCCGAACCGCCCCGCGCGCCGGAGTTACCGTTCTCGGGTGAGCCACCGCATCGCTCGGAGTCCGAGCGCTCCGCACCGAAGGAAACCTCGCGAACGGACGACAAGTACGTAGTTTGGAGTTCCTCGCCCTCGGACAGCAGGCCGCACGGCCCGGGGCGCGACGACTAGACGCTCAGCGAACGAGCGACGCGAGATGCGCGAGCAGGCCGCGCGCGGCCTGCTCGGTGAGGTCGAGCACTTGCTCGAAGCCCGCCTCACCACCGTAGTACGGATCGGGAACATCATGCGTCTCGAGCTCAGGCGCGAACTCGAGGAAGAGTCGCACGCGCTCGCGGTACTGGGCCGGCGCGCGTCGACGCAGCTCCGCCAGGTTCTGACGGTCCATCGCCAGGATCAAATCGAACAGCGCGAAATCCTCGTGCACGAGCTGCCGCGCGCGAATGGTGCTCATGTCGACACCGCGGCGACGGGCGGCAGCCTGGGCGCGCCGGTCGGGCGGCTCGCCGATGTGCCAATCGCCGATTCCCGCCGAATCGATTTCGATTGCGAGCCGCGTGTCGGCGCGCGCCACGAGCTGGCGAAAGACCGCCTCCGCTGTGGGGCTGCGGCAAATATTTCCCAGGCAAACGAACAACACGCGCACCCAGTCATCTCCTTGGAAGCCGACTGCGTCCGATGATGTCGAAACGGCGCGGGCAACGCCAACGCTGTAGGACGACGGCTACGTGTACGCAGGTCCACCTCCGGCCCTCATGCGCCGAGCCCGGGTCTATGGTCGGCGAATGAAGCAGCGACCCATTCCAGGCACCCAACGCGGCAAGATCGGCTGGATCCTGCTGTGGCTGCTCGGCGTGCCGATCCCCATCCTGCTGGTGTTGTTCGTCCTGCGCGGCTGTACCTGAGGGTAGGGCAACCTCTGCACAGAGTTGCCCTTGGCCTCAGCCGAGCAGGTGCGCGACTGCCGCCAGATCCTCTTCGGTATCGACGCCGGGGCCCGGCCGTTCGCGCGCCAGCCCCACGGCGATCGCGATGCCGTTGTCGAGCGCGCGCAGTTGCTCGAGCTTCTCGCCCTCCTCGAGTGCGCTGGGTGGCATCGCGGTGAGACGCTTGAGCACACCCACGCGATACGCGTAGAGACCGAGGTGGCGTAGCGCCCCGCCGAATTGCGTCTGGCTCGCAAGCCCCCGGACTGCGCCGTCGCGCGGCCATGGGATCGGCGCTCGCGAAAAGTAGAGCGCGAGCCCGGTGCGCGCGACCGTCACTTTGACCACGTTGGGATCGAGAAACTCACCAAGCGATTCAATGGGCGTCGCGAGCGTCGCCACGCCCGCGGTGGCGCGTTCACCGAGCAACTCCGCGACCTGTCGAACCAGCACAGGTGGCAGCAGCGGCTCGTCGCCCTGCACGTTCACGACGGTCTCCGATTCATCCCAGCCTTCGCGCGCCGCGACCTCGGCGATGCGGTCGGTGCCGCTCGCATGACTCGCCTGGGTCATTTCGGCACGTGCACCGAATGCATGGGCGGCGGCGATCACGCGTTCATCGTCGGTGGCGATGCGCACGTCGTCCGCGCCACTGTCGAGCGCCCGCCGATAAACGTGCTCGAGCAATGTGCGCCCGGCGAGCATGCGCAGGGGCTTGCCCGGCAGCCGGGTCGAGGCATAGCGCGCTGGAATCACCACCCGGAACATCAGACCCTCGAACAGGATTTCGCTCAGCGGTTGAGCAGCGGATCGTCCGAGGCGAGCTGGCGCGCCTCTTCCTCGAGCAGGATCGGAATGCCGTCGCGCACCGGATACGCGAGCCGGCTCGCCTTGCAGATGAGCTCCTGCGTGCCTTCGTTGTAGACCAGCGGCGCTTTCGTGACCGGACACACCAGGATATCGAGCAGGCGTTTGTCCATGGTTGCGGTCAGCGTTCCTGGGCCACTCGGGCTGTCTTGGGCATGTACAGGTCTGTGAGTGTGCCCTCATAGGCCTCCGCCGCAAAGGCAATCGTTTCCGAGAGCGTCGGGTGCGGGTGCACCGTGAGGCCGATGTCCGCCGCATCGCAGCCCATCTCGATCGCCAGCGCGACTTCGGAGATCAGGTCGCCGGCATTGGGCCCGACGATGCCGGCCCCGAGGACGCGATGCGTGGCGTTGTCGAACAGAATGCGGGTCATCCCGTCATCGCGATCGAGCGACAGCGAGCGGCCACTCGCCACCCACGGGAAGACACCGCGCCCGAAGTCGATGCCCTGCTGCCGGGCCTCGGCCTCCGTCATGCCCGCCCAGGCAACTTCCGGGTCGGTATAGGCAACCGACGGAATCACGCGTGCATCGAAACCGCGCTTGAGTCCCGCCGCCACCTCGGCCGCCACCTTGCCTTCGTGCGAGGCTTTGTGGGCGAGCATCGGCGGTCCGACGATGTCGCCGATGGCGAAGATGTGCGCCACGTTGGTGCGTTGCTGCTTGTCGACGCGGATGAAGCCGCGCTCATCGACGTTGACGCCGGCCGCTTCGGCCTTGAGCGTCTTGCCGTTCGGCGTGCGCCCCACCGCCACCAGCACGCGATCGTAGAGGTGCGGCTCGGGCGCATTCTTGCCCTTGAAGCTGACGCGCAGACCGTTCGATAGCGGCTCGATCCCTTCGACTCGCGCGCCGAGGATGATCTGCTCGTAACGCTTCTGGATGCGCTTTTCCAGCGGGCGCACCAGGTCCCGATCCACGCCCGGCAGGAGAGCCTCCGTGAGCTCGACGACCGACACGCGCGCGCCAAGGGCCTCGTACACGCACGCCATCTCGAGCCCGATGATGCCGCCGCCCACCACCAGCAGCCGCTTGACCTTGTCCGGCAGCTCCAGTGCGCCGCTCGAATCCATGATGCGCGGATCTTCGGGAAAGCCCGGCAGCCGCGTCGATTCCGAACCCGCCGCGATGATGCACTGATCGAACTCGAGCGTGCGGCGTGCCTTATCGTCGCCCACGGTCACGTGATGCGCATCGACGAAGCGCGCGGCACCCGTGAGCACCTCCACTTTGCGCTGTTTGGCGAGCGAGGCGAGGCCGCCGGTGAGGCGTCCCACCACGCGGTCCTTCCAGGCGCGCAGCTTCTCGCGATCGATCTTGGGCGTTCCGAAGGCGATGCCGTGCTCCTTCATCGAGTTGGCCTCCTCGATGACCTTCGCGGCGTGGAGCAATGCCTTCGATGGAATGCAGCCTACGTTGAGGCACACGCCACCCAATGTCGGCGAGCGCTCGATCAATGTGACCTTGAGGCCGAGATCGGCCGCGCGGAATGCGGCCGTGTAGCCGCCGGGTCCCGCGCCGATGACGACCAGACGCGGACCGGCGCCGCTCGTCGTTACGGGAGGCACGGCACGCGCGGCCGGTGCCTTTTCCGGTGGCTTGCCGGCAACTTGAGGTGCCGGCGCAGGCTTGGCGGCCGGCCCCTTGCCGGGCTGGCGCGTCACCGGGGTGATCGTGGGCTCATCCAGCGTTACGGTTTCGACATACGGTTGCTCACGCTCGGACGACGCGACCACCGTCGTGCCCTCGACGTCATCGGTACGCAGGCTCACGATGCGCGAGCCCTTCGACACCCGGTCCCCCTTCTTCAGCAGCACCTGCTCGATGACACCCGCCGACGTCGCGGGCACATCCATCGTCGCCTTGTCGGTCTCGAGCGTGATCAGCGCATCGTCCACCGCGACGCGCGCTCCAGGCTTGACCAGCACGTCGATGACCTCGACGTCCTTGAAGTCCCCCAGGTCCGGCACCAGCAGGTCGATTCGTCTCACGGGATGGCCTCCACGAGGGTGCGGACGTCGGCGAGCGTGCGCGCGAGGAAGCTCGTGAAGCGCACAGCCAGCGCGCCGTCGATGACGCGGTGATCATAGGACAGGCTCAGGGGCAGCATGAGGCGCGGCACGAACGAACCGTCGCGATACACGGGGCGATACTCGGAGCGTGACACGCCGAGGATGGCGACTTCCGGCGCATTGATGATGGGCGTGAAGGCGGTGCCGCCGATCGAGCCCAGGCTCGATACCGTGAAGCAGCCACCCTGCATTTCGGCCGCGCTGAGCTTGCCATCGCGCGCCTTGGCGCTCAGCTCGCCCAGTGAGCGCGCCAGCTCGTAGATGTCCTTGCGATCGGCGTCGCGGATCACCGGCACCATCAGGCCGTTGGGCGTGTCAGCCGCGAAGCCCATGTGCACGTACTTCTTCAGGACCAGGTTCTCGCCGCTCTCATCGAGCGACGCGTTGAACTGAGGATACTCCTGCAGTGCGCGCACGCAGGCCTTGATGACGAAGGCGAGCGGCGTGAGCTTGATGCCTTCCTGGATCGCCTTGGTCTTGAGCTGCGCGCGCGCCCCTTCGAGCTCGGTGATGTCCGCCTCGTCGAATTGCGTGACGTGCGGAATGTTGACCCAGCTCGCGTGCAGCCGCGGCCCGGAAATGCGCTGGATGCGATTGAGCGGCCGTGTCTCCACCGGTCCAAACCTGGCGAAGTCGACTGGCGGGATGCGCGGCAACCCTGCACCCGTCGCCGGCGCGCCTTCGGTCAGCACGCGCTTGATGAAGGCTTTGACGTCGGCATGCGTGATGCGGCCCTTTTGACCGCTGCCCGAAACGCGCGTGAGGTCGGCGCCGAGCTCGCGCGCGAACATGCGCACCGAAGGACTCGCATGCGCCCTGGAGAGGTCGGCGAGCTCTGCGGGCAGCATTTCCGGGGGGGGACGTGACATTGCCTCGGCCGCGACTGCGGGCGGCACGCGCGGCACGGTCGCCTCTGGCACGACGCTGGGCTGGCGCGCGGTTTCCTCGACATCGACATCGCGTGTCGTCGCCGCGGGCACGCGTTGCGCGGCAGCCGACGCGCCCTCGGCGGCTTCGACCAGTGCAATCACCGTGCCTTGAGAGACCTTGCCACCCTTGCGGACCTTCATTTCGGCGATGCGTCCGGCGGCGCTCGAGGGCACGTCCATCGTTGCCTTCTCGGTCTCGAGCGTCACCAGCGGCGTATCGACCTCGATGGTGTCGCCTTCCTTGACCAGCACGTCGATCACGGGGACGTCCTTGAAGTCCCCCAGATCGGGCACGCGCACTTCTGTCAGATTGGCCATGGCGCGCTAGACGGTGAGCGGATTGGGCTTCTTGGGATCGATGCCGAACGCCTTCATGGCGCCGGTGACGGTGGCAACATCCATCTTGCCTTCGTCGGACAACGCCTTGAGCGCCGCCACCGTAATGTAGTGGCGGTCCACCTCGAAGAAACGCCTGAGCGCCGCGCGCGAATCGCTGCGCCCGAAGCCATCCGTACCGAGCACGGCATAGCGTCCCGGCATCCACTGCCGCACCTGGTCCGGAACCGTGCGCATGTAGTCGGTGGCGGCGATGAAGGGACCCTTGCGATCGCCGAGGCACTCGCGCAGGTAGCTGGTCCGGGCTGGCTTCGCCGGGTTGAGCGTATTCCAGCGCTCGACGTCGAGCGCGTTGCGCCGGAGCTCGTTGAAGCTCGTCACCGAGAACACATCGGCGGGCACGCCATACTCTTTCTCGAGAATCTCGGCCGCCGCGAGCACCTCGCGCAGGATCGTGCCCGAGCCCATCAGATTGACGCGAACTTTGCCGCGGCCGCCAATCTGCAGCAGGTACATCCCTTTGAGAATCCCCTGCTGCACGCCGCGCGGCATCGCGGGCTGCACGTAGTTCTCGTTCATGACGCTGATGTAGTAGAAGATCTTCTCCTGCTCCGCGAACATCCGCCGCAACCCATCCTGCATGATTACCGCCAGCTCATAAGCGAATGTCGGATCGTAGGCGACGCAGTTGGGGACCGTGCTCGCAAGCAGATGGCTGTGGCCATCCTGGTGTTGCAGCCCCTCGCCCGCGAGCGTGGTGCGTCCCGCGGTGCCGCCGAGCAGGAAGCCGCGGGCCTGCATGTCGCCCGCAGCCCAGATGAAATCGCCCACGCGCTGGAAACCGAACATCGAATAGAAAATATAGAACGGCACCATGTTGACGCCGTGATTGGCGTACGCGGTGCCCGCCGCCATCCACGAGCACAGGGAACCCGCCTCGTTGATGCCCTCCTCCAGGATCTGGCCCTTCTTGTCCTCCTTGTAGTAGGCGAGCGTCTCCGCATCCTGCGGGGTGTAGAGCTGACCGACCGAGGAATAGATGCCGACCTGGCGGAACATGCCCTCCATGCCGAAAGTGCGCGCCTCGTCGGGGACGATCGGCACGATGTGCTTGCCGATGTTCTTGTCCTTCACCAGCGTGCTGAGGATGCGCACGAACGCCATGGTGGTCGACATTTCGCGTTCGCCCGAACCTTCGAGGAGCGACTCGAACGCCTCGAGCGCCGGTGGCACGAGCGGCGGCGCGTCGGTGCGCCGTTGCGGCAGGTAGCCACCCAGCTCCGCGCGGCGCTCGCGCAGATAACGCAGCTCCGCGCTGTCCTCGGCGGGACGGGTATAAGGCACTTCGGCGATGTCGGCGTCGGAGATCGGGATGTTGAAGCGGTTGCGAAACGTCTTGAGCGCCTCGTCGTCGAGCTTCTTCGCCTGGTGCGTGACCATCTGTCCCTCGGCCACCTTGCCGAGGCCATAGCCCTTGACGGTCTTCGCGAGGATGACGGTCGGCTGTCCCTTGTGCGCCATCGCGGCGGCGTAAGCCGCATTCACCTTGCGTGGATCGTGTCCGCCGCGGTTGAGGCGCCAGATCTCCTCGTCGGACATGTTGGCGACCATCGCCTTCAGCTCGGGGAACTTGCCGAAGAAATGCTCGCGCGTGTACGCCCCGCCTTTTGCCTTGAAGTTCTGGTACTCGCCATCGACGCACTCTTCCATGACGCGCCGGAGCAGCCCCTTGTGATCTTTCGCGAGCAACGGGTCCCAGCGCGAGCCCCACAGCACTTTGATCACGTTCCAGCCCGCGCCCATGAAGGCCGCCTCGAGCTCCTGGATGATCTTGCCGTTGCCGCGCACCGGGCCGTCGAGCCGCTGCAGGTTGCAGTTGATCACGAACACCAGGTTGTCGAGCTTCTCGCGCACCGGCATGGTGAGCGCACCCATCGATTCGGGCTCGTCCATCTCGCCGTCGCCCAGGAAACACCACACCTTGCGATCCGACGGCGGCACGATGCCGCGATGCTCGAGATAGCGGATGAAGCGCGCCTGGAAAATGGCCATCATCGCGCCGAGACCCATGGATACCGTGGGAAACTGCCAGAACTGCGGCATCAGCCACGGATGCGGATAGGACGTGAGTCCGGGTCCGCTCACTTCCTGCCGGAAGTGGCGCAGTTGTTCCTCGCTCAACCGTCCCTCGAGATAGGCACGCGCGTAGATACCGGGACTCGAGTGGCCCTGGATGAAGACCATGTCGCCGGGGTGGCGCTCGGAAGGCGCGCGCCAATAGTGGTTGAAGCCCACTTCGTAGAGCGTTGCGGACGACGCGTAGGTGGAGAGGTGCCCGCCGTACTCACTGCTGCGGCGATTGGCCTGCACCACCATCGCCATTGCGTTCCAGCGGATGTAGGCCTCGAGGCGCCGCTCGAGCGCACGGTCGCCCGGGTACTGCGGCTCCTGCCCGGTCGAGATGGTGTTGACGTAGGCCGTGTTGGGTTTGAACGGCAGGTACAGGCCCGAGCGGCGCGTGTAGTCGATGAGTCGCTCGAGCAGGAAGTGCGCCCGCTCGGGGCCCTCGACCCGGAGCACGGAGTCGATGGACTCCAACCACTCCTGCGTTTCGACCGGATCGATGTCGTCGGGCTTCGACTCTGGCGCCATGCGTGCTTGTCTGCGTTGGGGGGCCCGGTATGATCGGGTTTTGGTTTTTTCGGGTCAAGGTGACGAGTTGCCGAAGCTGCTGCCCGACACCGCTCTCGCGCGCACTCGCACGCTCTCGCGCAGCGCGCGCGCCGAGGATCTTGCCCAGCTCGACGCATTGCTCGTCGTCATCGCGGAGGATCTCGATGAAGCGGCGTGGCGGGCCTTGCCACGCGGCGACTGGTTGCGCGCCGAGTGCGCGCGGCGGAAGCTGCGCGCCGGCGCCGTGCTCAGCGCGCGCGTGGACAACGCCGCGCAGACGTTGCTCATCGCCGGTCTGCGCAAGCGCCGCGCCTCGGTCTTCGAGACATTGCAACTCGCCGGACGCCTGCTGAAGGAAGCCAAGACGGCCTGTGCGCGCCGCCTGGGCGCATCGACACTCGGTCTCAGCGCCGCGGCTGCCAACGAGAGCCTCGAGGCCGTCACCGCGGCGACTTACGCGGCCGGCTTCGATCTGCCTTCATATAAGAGTCGCGACGAACGCTGCGCGGCGCTCGAGGAGCTGACGCTCTTCGGGATGCGCACACCGGCCGCGCTCAAGGTGACCGCCGCCACCAGCGAAGGCAACAACCTCGCGCGCTGGCTCACCGCGCTGCCCGGCAACCAGCTGACTCCGGCCTCCTACCGGCGAAGCGTGACGCAGCTCGCGCGCCGCGAAGGCTGGCGCATGCGCTTCCTCGACGGCCGCGCGCTCAAGCGTCTCGGCGCCGGCGCCTTTCTCGCCGTGGCCCAGGGCAATGCGGAAGACGACGCCGGCATCATTCACTTGCGTTACCAACCCCGACGCGCGAGCGCGCGTACGCTCGCCCTGGTCGGCAAGGGCATCTGCTTCGATACCGGCGGCACCAATCTCAAGGCGCATCGCGGCATGCTCGACATGCACACCGACATGGAGGGCAGCGCCGTCGCGCTCGGCACGCTCCTCGCGCTCGCGCGGCTCCAGGTTCCGTATCCCATCGATTGCTGGTTGGCGGTCACCGAGAACCGGATTGGTCCCAAGGCCTACAAGCCGCAGGACGTCGTGACCGCGAGCAACGGCGTGAGTATCCAGGTCATCCACACCGATGCCGAGGGCCGCATGGTACTCGCCGACACGCTCGCGCTCGCGGCGCGCGAGAAGCCGGCGCTGATCGTCGACTTCGCGACGCTCACCGGCGCGTGTGTCAATGCGCTCACGGAGCGCTATGCCGGGCTCTTCACCAACCGGCCCGCCTGGCACGCGCAGCTCGAACGCGCAGGCGCCGCGAGCGGCGAGCGCGTGTGGCCGTTTCCGATGGATGAGGATTTTGACACCGACCTGGAAAGCACGCTGGCCGATGTCATGCAATGCACGCCTGAGAACAAGGGCGACCACATCCTGGCGGCCCGCTTCCTGACGCGCTTCGTGTCCGCCGACATCCCGTGGGTGCATGTCGATCTCGCTTCCGGCCAACGCAGCGGCGGGCTCGGTCACATCGGCACCGACATCACGGGCTTTGGCGTGCGTTACGCCGTAAACCTCCTGACGTCGCAGAAGATCCTGGAGCGCGCCGCCGCGCGCCCGCGGCGATGACCACTCGAACGCTGACGCTGCGCCGGCCCGACGATTGGCATCTGCATCTGCGCGATGGGGACGAGATGCGCGCCGTGCTCGGCTTCACCGCGCAGCGCTTCGCGCGTGCCATCGTGATGCCGAACCTCAAGCCGCCGGTGACGACGGTCGAGGAGGCACTCGCCTACCGTGAACGCATCCTCGCGGCGCGTCCGGCCAAGTACCCGTTCGAACCCTTGATGACGCTCTATCTGACCGAACAGACCCCGCCGGCCGAAATCGACAAAGCCCGGGCGAGCGGCTTCATTGCCGGCGTGAAACTCTATCCCGCGGGCGCCACCACGCATTCGGAGGCCGGCGTGCATTCCCTCGCAAGGGTGGCGGGCGTTCTCGAACGCATGGAGCGCCGCGGCCTGCCGTTGCTGATTCATGGCGAGGTGACCGACGCGCAGGTCGATATCTTCGAGCGCGAGCAGCGCTTCATCGAAGCCGAGCTCGCGCCGCTCGTGGCGCGCTTCGCAGGTCTCAAGGTCGTGCTCGAACACATCTCGACGCGCGCGGGCGCCGAGTTCGTGCGCGCCGCTCGTGCCGGCGTCGCGGCTACGATCACAGCACACCACCTGCTGCTCAATCGCAATGCGCTGTTCGCCAGCGGGCTGCGGCCGCATCACTACTGCCTCCCGGTGCTGAAGCAAGAGATCGATCGCCAGGCGCTGTTGCAGGCGGCGGTGAGCGGCAATCCGAAGTTCTTCCTGGGCACGGACAGTGCGCCGCACGCGCGCAGCGCCAAGGAAAGCGCCTGCGGCTGCGCCGGAATCTT